>JAPKCG010000524.1 GCA_028823055.1 Sphingomonas bacterium | reverse complement strand
ACTCGGCGCGGTGCGCGGTGGACGGTCGGGGAGTGCGTGCCGAATGTTGGGTCGCGGCCGAAGATGATATACTGGTTGTGACCATAACCGACGATCGCGAAACGCCGCTGCCGATTGACGTGACCCTGATGCTGTGGAGAGAGCCGGAGGTGCGGAGTGGCGCTCACGTGGCGACCCTGTCCTTCCGCCATAGCGGGGACCGAATCGGCGTCGTGCAAACCTTGGCCGAGGCTGATCATTATTGCTCGTCGGCCGTGGCGGTGGCGTGTCCCGAGGCCGATGCACAGGTCGTCGATACGGGCGGTAGGTTGCGCGTTCTGCGCCTGCCGCCGGTCAGGGGTACGCGCACGATCCTGGTGGCCAGCGCCGCTTCCCAGGTTGAGGACGCGGAGGCGACCGCCAACCGCATATTGACGGCGTGCGCCACGCCGGATGCGCTCTCGGTAGTCGCCGAGCGGCACGCGCGTTGGTGGCGTGATTTCTGGACCCGAACCAGCGTCGATATCTCCAGCCCGGATGGACGTGGGGAACGGGCGGCACGAGATCGCTTGCTCTTCCTCTATCACATGGCCAGTTCGTCGCGCGGACCATATCCGCCCAAGTGGAACGGTTCAATTTTCACCACCGGGGGTGACGACCGCGCCTGGGGCTCGCAGTTCTGGTTGTGGACCACCGAGATGCTCTACTGGCCGCTGCATGCTGCCGATGCTGGGGATCTGGCCGAGCCCTTTTTTTCGCTGTATCGCAACGCACTACCGGCGATGGAAACAGCCGCCCGGCAACGGTGGGACGCAGAGGGGATATTCGTCCCGGAAACAATGCCCTTCGACGGACCGACCGAGTTGCCGGCATCGCTTGTCGAGGCATATCGCGAGCGCTTCCTCTACAATCCCCGCAGTGCCGCAGTGTCGACGCAAGTGGCCGCTTGTTCTCGCTACGACTGGCATCTGGAAGCATCGACGAGCCGCAAGGAAAGGACGCCCGACGGCTACAGCTGGATCAGTCACCTGGCTTCTTCCGGCGCGGAGTTGGCGGTACACGCCTGGTGGCGGTACCGCTGTTCGGGCGACGAGGAGTGGCTGCGCAGATGCGCCTATCCGCTGCTGCGCGGCGTGGCTGAATTCTACTGCAGCATCTGCCGCAGGGGCGAAGACGGGTGCTGGCATATACACGGCACCAATGCGCATGAGGATTTCTGGGGCGTAAGCGACAGCATAATGGATCTGGCTGCAATTCGCGGCGCGGTGCCATTGGCGATTTGTGCTGCCGAACGACTGAAGATCGACGCGGCACTGTGCGTGAAATGGCGAGAATTCCTTCGCGAGTTGGCCTCATATCCGATGGGGGATGATCCACGTGCGAGGGCGTTGACCGGCGGTGTGCTGGCCGATGATGCTTGGGCGGCTGGATATCTGGGCGCGGTAGATGGATCGAAAAACCCCGAAGACGTTCAACTCGCGCCGATTTTCCCTTTTGAGGATTGGACGCTCGAAACGAAGGATCCTTCATTGGATGCCGTCGCCCGGCGGACTCTGCAATTGGCGCCCCGGCATCGGCGGGTGCTCAGCGGCGAAGAACTCAATACCGCCATTCGCTCGCCCATCGCTGTCGTGCGGGCTGGTGCCGCGGAGGATCTGCCCGCGATGCTCGAATACTATCGCGCTGCCTTCAAACCTCAGACTAACGGTTTCAGCTTCTTCGAGGGAGCGACGGCTCATTCCATAGAACACCTCGGCTTGCTCACGATGATGGTCCAGGAGGCCCTGCTGCAAAGCATCGCTCCGCGCCCGGGCGAGCCTGAGACTATCCGCGTTTTCCCCGCCTGGCCGCGGACCTGGGATGTCTCGTTCCGACTGCTGGCGCGAGGTGGTTTTGTCGTTGCCGCGACGATGCGGGACGGTTGCGTTGCCGAGGTCGAGATCGAGTCGCGGTTCGGCGAAGAATGCCGCCTGCGCAACCCATGGCCTGCGGCGTGCCGGGTTGAGCACGAAGACGGAGAGGTCGTTGCACGCGCCGCCGCCGAGGTTGTGGTTTTTGATACCCGTCCTGGCAGTCGGTATCGGCTGTATGGATAAAGCGGTGCCAGCAGGCAATCACAACGTACTAAAAGATTTGCAGGCGCCCGGGAGTCGTTTATCCACACGCTCAAAGGCGAGTGCATGCAGCAGGGGCTTT
>JAPKCG010000523.1 GCA_028823055.1 Sphingomonas bacterium | reverse complement strand
GCACCAGCGGGCGCACATCGGTCGCGACGAAGCCGTCGGCGCGGACGATCTCGACCACGCCCCACGTCCCGCTCAGACCGACCGAGACCTGTGCCACGCGCGGGTCGCGCGCCCGTGCGGCGGTATCGATCGTCTGGCAAAGATTTACCTTGTCCGCGAACGGCACCAGGTCGAGCGGATCGGTGTCGGTGTAAAGATGCCGGTTATTCCCCTGCGGCGGCGGCGCCTTCGCGCCCGCACCGGGATCGATCAACGCCATCGTCTCGGCGGCACGCTTGATCGCCGCCTCGGACAGCTCATTGGCATGGGCGAAGGCGGTCATCTCGCCCGACACCGCGCGCAGGCCGAACCCCGCATTGGTGTCGTAGCTCGCGGTCTTGAGTCGCCCGTCGTCGAATCCGAACGCCTCCGACCGGCGATATTGCAGATACAGCTCGCCATCATCCGCCGCGTCCAGCGCGCTCGCGGTCAGCGTGCGCGCGGCATCGGGCGTCAGATCGCCGCGATAGAGGAAGGAACGGGGGTCGGCGGTGCCAGAGGTTTCTGTGGTCATCCCCGCAAGATAGGCGCGCCCACCCGCCGGGTAAATGACCCGCGAACGATTACCGTGCGGCCGGTTTCTGTGGGGCTAGTGCCCGTCGGGCAATGTATAGCTCAGCGCGTACCGATGCACGCCGTCCGCGATCTCGATCGACAGGCTGCCCGCGATCCCCGTCAGCGCGCCGGTGCCGCTGTCGGGCGCGATCACGATTGACAGGTCGCTGTCGCCCGCCTTGGTCATCGTGCCGCGATGAAGCAGGACGAAGCCGCCGTCATGCCCATCGACCGCCCCGGTAAACTGGTCGATCGCGACATAGGCCGCCGCCTGCCCCGGCTTGGGCGTGCCCGCCGACAGCATCGTTCCGGTTGCGGTCCCGGTCATCGCGCCGGTGAAGGTCTTGGCGATGCCCATCCGCGCGGTCGGCACGCCGCCGCCCGGCGCATCGCCGCTGGCTTCCGGCGTGATCTCGACCGTGAAACTACCCGTCGCGTGCATGGTCGGGATGGCAGGTTTGCTCCGGTTGGAAGAGGCGGGGGCCGCAGCGACGATCAGCATCGACACGATCGGCGCGGCAAGGCGCGCCATCCTGCTCAACGGCCCGCGCTGTCCCCATGATCTGGCCCCTGATCGGACAGGCTGGCCTGATCCGCGCCATCGGCCCCGCCACCGATCAGGATGAAACGCCGGTCGCAATAGCCGCAATCGACATAGCCGCTCTCGTCGATCTCCAGATACACGCGCGGATGGCCCAGCGCCGCGCCGCCGGGAATATCGGTCGCGCCGTCGCAAGCGACACGGCGGTGGGAGACGCGGGTGGTTTCTGGCGGCGGCAACATGGCCAACCGAATAGCAAGCGCGCCCGTCCCTAGCAATCACTCACGACACGCCTTATTCGCAGGCCGCATGACAGCCCCCCGAACCGACGCCGCAATCAGCATCCAGGGTCTCTCCAAAACGTATGACGGCGGCAAGCGCGCGCTCGACGACGTGTCGTTCGACGTCCCGCGCGGCCAGATTTTCGGGCTGCTCGGCCCCAATGGCGCGGGCAAATCGACGCTGATCAACATCCTCGCCGGACTGGTCAACAAGACCGCCGGCACCGCGTCGATCTGGGGTTTCGACATCGGCGACAATCCGCGCAACGCCAAGGCGTCGATCGGCATCGTCAATCAGGAAATCCTGTTCGACCCCTTTTTCACCCCCTTCGAAACCCTCGAAATTCAGGCCGGGCTCTACGGCGTCCCCAAGGGGCAGCGCCGCTCGATGGAGCTGCTGCGCGCGGTGCATCTGGAGGATAAGGCGGACGCCTATGCGCGGACCTTGTCGGGCGGCATGAAGCGGCGGCTGATGGTCGCCAAGGCGATGGTCCACGCGCCCCCCGTCCTCGTCCTCGACGAACCGACCGCGGGCGTCGATATCGAGCTGCGCCAGCAGCTGTGGACCTATGTGCGCAGCCTCAACGCGGGCGGCGTCACCGTCGTGCTGACGACGCATTATCTCGAGGAAGCCGAGGAACTCTGCGACCGTATCGCGATCATCAACCAGGGCAAGCTGATCGCCAACGAACCGACCCGCGACCTCGTCGGCATGGCGCAGGAAAAGATCGTCGCGGTCACCGTCGACCGCGACCTGACC
>JAPKCG010000522.1 GCA_028823055.1 Sphingomonas bacterium | reverse complement strand
CGGTTCGCCAGCCACAAGACCGGCACTTTTACCGCTAAAGTAGTCGATGCGAAGCACCCGGCGATGGCCGGTGTGGAGGAGTTCGAGGCCTGGGACGAGACTTATAAACACGGGAACCACAACGAAAAAGATCGCACGGTATTGATGGTGCGCGAGGTGACGGAGAAGGATGACAATATCACGGAACCCGAGCCGTGGACCTGGGTGCGCACCCAAGGGAAGGGCCGCGTTTTCTACACCGCGTCCGGGCACGACGAGCGGGTCTGGAAGCAGACGGCTTTCCACCAGTTGCTCAAGGCGGGGATTTTATGGTCGGTGGGCGACGAGCGCAAGGCGGCCTACGAGAAGTTCATCAAGGGGCGCGCACCGCTGAAGTATGAGAAGCGCGGCGACATCGCCAACTACGAGAACCGACCCGAGCCGCTGCCTTACCAGTTCCCGCTCAAGGCGGAGGACAGCATGGACTACACCCAGGCACCGGTGGGCTTCCGACTGGAGCTGTTCGCCAGCGAGCCGGACATCATCAACCCGATCGGCCTCGCCTGGGACGAGCGCGGGCGCCTGTGGGTTGCCGAGACGGTCGACTACCCGAATGAGATGACGCCCGACCGGGTCGGCAACGACAAGATCAAAATCCTCGAAGACACCGACGGCGACGGCAAGTGTGACAAGGTGACGGTGTTTGCCGAAGGCCTCAACATCCCGACCTCGATCACTTTCTCGCGCGGCGGAATCATCGTCGCCCACGTGCCCGACTTCTTGTTCCTCAAGGACACCGACGGCGACGACAAGGCCGACGTGCGCGAGGTGCTGACGACGGGGTGGGGGATCGGCGACACGCACGCTGGTCCGTCGAATCTTCGTTACGGATTCGACAACTGGATTTGGGGCACGGTCGGCTACTCGGCTTTCAACGGCAAGGTCGGCGGCGAGGAGAAGCGCTTTGGTTCCGGGGCGTTCCGCATGAAGCCCGACGGCTCGCAGTTGGAGTTTCTGCACCAGTTCAACAACAACACCTGGGGCCTCGGCTTCAACTCGGCCGGCGACGTGTTCGGCTCGACCGCCAATAACAACCCGAGCTTTTTCTGTGGCATCCGTGCCACCGCTTACCCCAAGGGTAAGAAGGGCATGAGTGCGAAGATGATCGCGCCGGACCGCTCGTTCCACCCGATCACGCCCAACATCCGCCAGGTGGATGCCTTCAACAACTACACTGCGGGAGCCGGCCAGACGGTGGCGACCTCGGCGGGGTTCCCGGAGTCGTTCCGCGAACAGGTGGCGTTCATCGGCGGGCCGACCGGGCATCTGCTCGGGAAATACCATCTCTCGAGGGACGGAGCGGGCTACAAGGCCAAGAACGGCTATGCCTTCCTGGCCTCGGCCGACGAGTGGTTCTCGCCCGTGTCGGCGGAGGTTGGTCCGGACGGGAACCTGTGGGTCGCGGATTGGTATAACTTCATCATCCAGCACAACCCCACGCCGAGCAAAGGCCGCGCTGGCTATGACGCGAAGAACGGCAAGGGGAATGCGCACATCAACCCGAACCGCGACCGTAGCCACGGGCGGATCTACCGCGTGGTCTGGGACAAGGCGCCAGAGGCGAAGATCAAATCGCTGGCCGGCGCGAGCGACGCCCAACTGGTGGCGGCGATGGACAGCGACAACCTGTTCTGGCGCCAGACGGCGCAGCGATTGTTGGTCGACGGCAACAAGAAGGGCGCGACGGCAGCATTGAAGTCGAAGATCAAGGCAGGCGGTGCCGGGGCGATTCAGGCGCTGTGGAGCTTGGGCGGGCTCGGTGCGCTCGATGCCGAGACGCACCAGCTGGCGCTGTTGAGCAAAGACCCCGCGCTGCGCCGCAACGCGATCACCGCGTTGGGCAACGACGCGGCAGCGCTGCAGTTGTTCTTCGATACCGCAGTGGTGCAGGACTCGGACCTGATCGTGCGCCTCGCCGCCTTTAACAAGATGGTGGAGTTTGAGGATCAGGAGACGGTTGCGCAGGCGGCGCAGAAGTTGAGCACGGTGGTCGCCAACGCCGATGATGAGTGGCTCTCGCAGAGCCTTCGCAACGCCGGTGCTGGCGCGGTGAAGAAGGGGCCGGCAAAGCTCGGCAAGGAGCTGATCAGCAACGGTTCGTTCGAGGAGCTGGCTGGCGAAATGCCTGCCGGATGGGCAGTGCG
>JAPKCG010000521.1 GCA_028823055.1 Sphingomonas bacterium | reverse complement strand
CGACGGACACAAGTTCGACGTATTCGTGAAATGGCCCGATGGCCGGATCGGCCGCCCGATGATGGTCGCGCTCCAGGACATCCTGAGCCGCAAGATCGTCGCGCACCGCATCGACGAGAGCGAAAATGCGCTCGCGACCCGCATGGTATTCGCCGATTGCTTCCGCGACTGGGGCATTCCCAAGGCGTGCGTGCTCGACAACGGGCGCGCGTTCGCCAGCAAGATGATCACTGGCGGCGCGAAGACGCGGTTTCGGTTCAAGATCAAGGATGAGGACCCTTTGGGTATCCTCACGGCGCTGGGAATCGCGATCCATTGGGCGACCCCGTATCGTGGTCAGTCCAAACCGATCGAGCGCGGCTTCCGTGACATGTGCGACACGATCGCCAAGCATCCGGCGTTTGCGGGTGCCTATACGGGCAACAAGCCGGACGCCAAGCCAGAGAATTACGGTAGCCGCGCGATCCCGATCGAGGAATTCAAGGCACGGGTCGCGGCGGGAATCGCGGCGCATAATGCCCAGCCGAACCGTCGCACCGAAATGTGCGGCGGCATCCGCAGCTTCGAAGACGTCTTCCGCGCGAGCTACGCCGTTGCGCCGATCGGCAAGGCGACGCCCGAGCAGCTGCGGATCGCGCTGCTGACCGCTGAAGAGCGGACGTGCGATCGACAGACCGGCGAGGTCCGGCTTGAGGGTAATCGTTATTACGCCGACGAACTGGCGCGTCATCATGGCGAGAAACTGACGCTGCGGTTCGACCCCGACAATCTCCACGGCGATGTCCATGTCTACGCCCGCACCGGCGAGTTCATCTGCACGGCCAAGCTGATCGAAGCCTCGCCGTTCATGAACAAGGCTTCGGCGAACAAGCGTCGCGGTCAGGAAAAGGAAGTGAAGCGGCTTGTGCGCGAGCAGGAGAAGCTCGCCCATCTGCTCGACGCGACGCAGCTGACCGCGATGATGCCCGATTATCAGGATGAGATAGAGCCGATCGAGCCATCGGTCGTCCGCCCGGTTCGGCATCGCGGCCAGACCGCCGCCGCCATTCGAACGGCCCCCGTCTCACGCCCCTCTCAGAACCTCGTGATCGATCGATTTGCAGCGGCTGCGAGCCGCCTGCGCGTCGTCGAATAATAACCGGAGAACAGACCCGTGAATAATCCCGATAATATGCCCGTCGACGTCGAGGAGCAGCGCGAATGGGTGCTTGCCGAGAAGTCGCAGCGGGGGATCAGCTGGGCGGCGCTCGGCGAACTGGCGGGTGTGCCCGGCGGAACGCTGTCGACCTTTGGCACGGGCAACTATGGGGGCAACAACGAGCGGGTTGCCAAGCTGATCTATCGGTATCGGCAACTGCTCGCGAGCCAGGCCGAGCGGACACACGGCCTGGTCATCGCGCCCAGTTTTTTCGAGACGCCGACATCGCGTCGCCTGCGGGCGCTGCTGATCGTAGCACACATGGGACGGATCACGGTCGGCGCGACCGGGCCCGGCACGGGCAAGACGATAACGCTGAAGGAATATCAGGCCAGCGTCGCCAATTGCTGGGTCGCGACGATGAAGCCGTCGACCGAAACGCCGTTCGCCATGATGAAGCAGATCCTGCGCGCGTTGAACATGACGGTCGCGGGAGGCGGTAAGGACCAGCTTTCACAGCTGATCGCCGACCGCGTGCGTGGCCGTCGCGGTCTGCTCGTGATCGACGAGGCGAACCATCTCTCGCTGAAGGCGATCGAGGAACTGCGCTCGATCCATGACGACACCGACGTTGGCCTGGCGATGTTCGGCAACGAAGAATTGCTGATGCGAATTCGGGGCGGTGTTCGCAGCGATGCCTTCGCGCGGCTCAACAGCCGGATCGCACAAAGCCATATTCAGAACCTGCCGCTCGAAGAGGACGTCGAGGCGTTCTGCGATGCCTGGGCGCTCAACGATGCAGGCATGCGCGCGATGCTGGTCCGTGTCGCGCTTACCCCCGGCGCCGGTGGCCTGCGGGAATGCCGTCAGATCGTCGAGCAGGCGTCGATGCTGGCGAACGACGAAGGTCGCCCGCTCAACCTGTCCGACCTTCGCGATGCCCAGTCGGGACGGGCGACCAAGCATATTCGCGGCTGAGAGGTACAGATCATGCCCAATACCATCTCGTTTCTGATCGCCGAGCATCGGCGCAATCCGTGGATCGT
>JAPKCG010000520.1 GCA_028823055.1 Sphingomonas bacterium | reverse complement strand
ACCGCAGCGAGCTTCGAGTCGAACGCCGACTACCGCGATTACGCGGCCACGCTCACCACGGAGACCCGAGATCGCTTTATAGGAAACTGGGTGATGCGATCCACAGACGGAGGCCGCTCCTGGGGCCAGCCAATTCGCGTTAACGCTTCGGCGCCGCACGGGCCGGTGCAGCTGCGCGACGGCAGGATTCTGTATCTCGGCGTCGGCGTCATCAACGGCGAGCGCGCCATCGTCGCCGAAGAGTCGGCGGATGACGGCCGATCCTGGAACGTCATCGGCACCGTATCGCATCCGCCGGAAACCGCGCACCGCGGACTCGGAGAGCCGCATCTGGTAGAGACGGCCAGCGGCAAACTCATCGGGCTGTTCCGCGTCGGCGGTGAGGATCTCAGCGAGCGTTGTCTCTATCAGGCCGACAGCGATGACGGGGGCCGGACGTGGACGCCGGCGCGGGTGACGCCCATGCTCGGTTTCCCGCCGCACCTGACGCGCCTGCAGGATGATTGCCTGTTGGTAGTGTTCGGGCGCAGGCTGGCTCCGTTCGGCCAGCGAATGTGTCTCAGCAGCGACGACGGGGCCACGTGGGATGGCGCCGGCGAGCGCATTGTCCAGGCGGCGCCCAACAACGATTTGGGCTACCCAGCGGCGGTGCAACTGTCCGACGGGTCGATTATCACGGTCTACTATCAAGTGGACGAGGTCGGCGAGAAAACCTGCTTGATGGGCACTAGATGGCGGCTTTGATTCTAATCGGACTGCGCCCACGATTGGGAGTGCCGGGAAGTATTAGACAATAAAGGGACTTTTAAATGGAAAAACTCGCGCAACTCGGCACCACCAACCTGGAAATCAGCCGCCATGGGTTTGGCGCGGCTCGCATCGGCGAGGGCGTCTCCCTCGATCAGATTGAAAACCTGCTCGACAGCCTCCTCGATCTCGGCATCACCTTCATCGACACCGCCGACTGCTACACCCGGAGCGAAGAGTTGATCGGCCGCTATCTCGGAGACCGCAGCGGCAAGTTTGTCATAGCCACCAAGTGCGGCTGCATCAGCGGCGACGATGGGGAAGAGGAGTATTCCCGCGCGGTGATCGAGAGAAGCATCGACCGGTCGCTCAAACGGATGGGACTTGAGTGTCTCGATCTCGTCTTCCTGCACACCTGTTCGGCCGAGGTGCTGCGCGCCGGCGAAGCGGCGGATGCCCTGATGCGGGCGCGCGACGCGGGCAAGGTGCGCTACACCGGCTACAGTGGCGACGACGCAGACGCCCTGCAAGCGATCTCAATGGGAGTCTTCGATGCGATCCAGGTGACGTTCAATATCCTCAATCAAACCGCGCTCGACGAGGTGCTGCCCGCCGCACAGTGCGCCGGCATCGGCGTGGTCGCCAAACGGCCCATCGCCAACGCCAGGCTGCTGCCGCCCGATTCGCCCCAGTTCTACGGCGGTCCCTACTGGGATCCGGTTCGCTCGCTGTTGACGGACGAAGGGGCGTGGGACGATCCACTGGAGTGTTCTTTGCGCTTCACTCTGTCGCACCCGGTGATCACTTCGGCCATAGTTGGTACGACCAACGCGCTACACGCGCGGGAGAACGCCAAACGCGCCCGCGCCGAAGCGCTCACGCCAAAGCTATTGGATGCTCTCCACAAGCTGCGCCCCGAGGACTGAAACCGATGCCCATTCCGCCTAGATACCAAATCATCTACAACTGGGACGGCGCGCCCCACGGATACTCGCCGGCGCCACAGTCGCGTGACGACTTTCTCGCAAAGGCCTATGCGCCCCTAAAAGACACCCAGATCGGCGCCCTGTTCTGGAGCACCGGCGGTCAAGGGTCGCGATGGCCGAGCGAGGTGGTGGAATTTATCGGCCAAGAGCGGGATCGCCCCTACGCAAGTGCTGGGGCATACAACAGCACCGAGAACATCCTGCAGATGTACGACCGCGGCGAGGATCCGCAAAAAGCCTTGATCGCGCGTGGACGCGAGCTCGGTCTCGACGTCTACGCCTCGGTGCGCATGAACGACAATCACTTTGGCGGCGCCCAGGTCGGCGACCTGGGCGCATTGTACAGGGCCCACCGGGTAGAGCAGTTGCGGTTCGAGCACCCGGAGTGGGTGCTGGGTGAGCTCACCTCGGAGTGGTTTGCGCTATCTTGGAATATGGCCGTGCCTCAAATCAGACA
>JAPKCG010000084.1 GCA_028823055.1 Sphingomonas bacterium | reverse complement strand
CAGTTCGACCGCTTGCGGCAGAGGCGCACCCTGCGTCCCGTCCCAGCGATCGCTCCACGCGCCCTTATAGCGATAGCGCGCCGCCACCGTCGCGACGTTCGTCAGTAACAGCGTCGGCGGCATCGGCGCGGCACCGTCGACCATCGGATAGGCAATCCGCTGGAGCGCGCCATCGGCGATCCGATAGGCCACTTTCTGCACGCTCGGGCGCGGTGCACCGTCGATATTGCTCCAGCCCGATCGCACGAAACCCATCGTGCCGTCACCCTGGCCTGTAAAGGCGGGTTGCCGCGTGCCACCCACATCGCGGGCCGGCCGGTTCACCGCCTGACCCAGATCGCCCGACATCAGCGACAATGTCCGGGTCAGCGCGCCGATATCGTCGAACTTTGCGTTGGTCTGTTCCTGCGCGCGGACGCTGAACGACAGGATCGCCACCCCCGCTGCGGCGAGCATTCCGAAGATCAGGAGCGAGACCATGACCTCGACCAATGTAAAGCCGCGCTCATTCTCCCGCATCACGACGCGCTCGCCGATGTCGCGGGGATGGCGGGAGCAGCGGTCAGATCGGGGGGCCGCACGGCGGTCGCACGGCCCAGCACGGTGCCCGCCGGTCCGCGCACCGCGACCTCGATCCTGACGATCGCGCGATTGCCCGTCGGAAACACTTCGCGCTGCCACGCCCAACTCCGCCCGCCATTCGTCTCGATCCCGCTCGACATCCCGATCGTCGGTGCGCTGGCCTCGCTGACCGCGTCGATCGCGACGTTACGCGCGACCAGATTGGCGACGAGCGTCTCATCGACAATCGAAGCGCCCCGCACCGTGGCACTTTCGAGCCGGATCAGCGCCAGCACAGCGAGGCTGAACACCGCGAGCGCGACCATGATCTCGATCAGCGTGAAGCCGCGTTCCCGCACGGGCCGCTTACCCGACAACACGAACGCTTCCATCCGCGTCGATCGCGACGTCCGTACGCGCACCGCTGCGCCGCAGAGAGATCGTGGCGGGCTGATCCGCCAGTCCGGTTTCATCGAACGTCACCCGTGCCCTTGCGCCGCCCCCCTCGATCGCCGCACTGGTCCCTTCGGTCCAGCGGGTCACGCGGAGCGGCTTGTCCGCGATCGGGGTCCAGCGTCCCGAAATGCGCCGGTCGAAGCCATAGCCACCGCTCGTCACCCACAGGCTGACCGGGCGTGCCTCGACGATCGCGGTATCGTGCGCGCCCTTGACGCGCAGCGCAAACTTCGCGGCTTCATCGATCACCCGCCCGCGCGGATCGGGCAGCGCCCACACGGCAATCGCCGACGCCAGGCCGATGATCGTCACGACGACCATCAGCTCGACGAGTGTGAACCCCCGTTCGCGTGGGTTACTGCCAGCTGCCGATATCGGCATCGATCCCCTCACCGCCTTCCTTGCCATCAGCGCCGAAGGTCCAGACATCCGCCTCGCCATGCTGACCGGGTGAGGCATAATTATATGGCCGTCCCCAGGGATCGTCGGGCAGCTTTTTCAGATACCCGCCCGTTTGATAGCGCGACGGATCGGCTAACCCGGCGGGCGCACTCGTCAGCGCTTGCAAACCCTGCGACGTCGTCGGGAAGCTCAGATTCTGCAATTTATAGAGTTCGAGCCCACCCTCGATCTGCGCGATATCAGCCTTCGCCTTTTCGATCCGCGCCTTGTCGCCCGACGGCAGCACATTGATCGCCACGATCGTCGCGAGCAGGCCGATGATAACGATGACGACCATCAGTTCGACGAGTGTGAAGCCATCCTCGCTAGGGCGGCGGCGGTTGTTCTTCTGTTGGTTACGCATAAAACCTCTTATGTGCCTGCCAGCGTATTGAGCTGCAGGATGGGCAACAGGATCGCTAGCACGATCGTGGCGACGATACCGCCCATCACAACGATGATCGCGGGTTCGAGCAGCGACAGCGCAGTCGCGGTGAAGCGATCGAATTCGCGTTCGAGATAATCCGCCGCGCGTTCGAGCATTTCATCGAGCCGCCCCGCTGCTTCACCGCTCGCCGCGAGATACGTCAGTAATGGGGGAAAGACGCTCGCCCGGCGCATCGCGGCGCTGAGGCTGCCACCGCCGCGAATATTGTCGACGATCTCGTCCGATGCCTGTTTCAGCCGCCGGTTGTGGATCGTGCTCCCTGTCAGCGCCAGCCCTTCGAGCAGCGGCACCCGGCTCGCGACCATCGTCCCCAACGTCCGCGCCATCCGTGCGGCGTGGAGATCGCGCAGCAACCGCCCCAGCAAAGGTATCCGCAACAGCCACGTGTCGAACGCCAGCCGCAACGTCTCGTCCTTCAACGCGCGCCACCCGAGAAACCCCGCAGCGGCGAACGCCAACAGCATCACCCACCAGTAACCGACGAGGAAGTCCGACAGCGCGATCACCATCCGCGTCAGAAACGGCAATTGCTGACCGACATTATCGAACTGCTCGACCACCTGCGGCACGACGAACATCATCAGCGCGGTGACGACGCCCAATGCCACAACCGCCAGGATCGTCGGATAAGCGAGGGCGGTGATCAGCTTCCCGCGAATTTCCGCTTGCCGTTCGAGCAGCGCGGCGAGCCGGTCGAGGATCGTCGGCAGCGTCCCCGAACTCTCGCCAGCGGCGACCATCGCGCGATAGAGGGGGGGGAAGCTTTTCGGCGCGCGGGCCATCGAGTCCGCCAGCCGCCGCCCCTCGACGACACCGGCATGAACCTCCGCAACGATCGCCCGGACGGTTTCCTGTTCGGTCTGGCGCGTGATCGTCCGTAGCGATTCCTCCAGCGGCGACACGCGGTTTAGCGTCGCGAGCTGGCGCGTGAAGAGCGTCAGATTCTTCGCCGAAATCTTTGGCGTGCCCAGCTGCAACCCGAACAGCGGGCGACCCTTTGCAGCGGGCGCAGACCCCGGCTCGATCCTGACGACATATAGTCGCCGCGCATCGAGCGAAGCGCGCGCGCGATCGATATCGGCGGCGGCGACGTGCCCGCGCTTTTCCGCGCCACGCGGATCGATCGCGACATACGCGAAATCAGCCATCGGGCGTCTCGACTCTATCGGGGACCGGGTCGGTCATATCGCGCCGCGACACGCGCACCGCTTCTTCCGGCGTCGTCCCGCCCTCACGCACCAGCGTCCGCGCCGCGCCCGCCAGGCTCTCGCCGCGCGCAAAGGCATGGCGCGCGATCGCCGCTTCATCGCCGCCCTCATTGATCAGCCGCCGGATCGTCTCATCGACGCGAATCGCCTCGAACACGCCGATCCGCCCTTTATACCCGCTATGCCCGCACTGATCGCAGCCAACGGGTTCGTAGATCGTCTCGCCCGGCTCAATGCCCAGCATCGCCGCGACGCTGCCCGAGGCGGGCACCGGCTTGCGGCACGTCTCGCACAATCGCCGCACCAGCCGCTGCGCGATTACCGCGCGCAGCGTCGAGGCGAGCAGGAACGGTTCGACGCGCATATCGCGCATCCGCGTGATCGCGCCGATCGCGTCGTTGGTGTGGACCGTCGACAGCACAAGATGCCCCGTCAGCGACGCCTGCACCGCGATCTCCGCCGTCTCACGATCGCGGATTTCGCCGACCATCACGACGTCGGGATCCTGACGAAGGATCGCGCGCAGACCCGCGGCGAAGGTCAACCCGACCTTGGGGTTAACCTGAGTCTGTCCGACGCCATCGACCGCATATTCGACCGGATCCTCGACCGTCAGGATATTGCGGCTGCCGTCATTGAGCATCCGCAGCGCCGCATAGAGCGTCGTCGTCTTGCCCGACCCCGTCGGTCCGGTGACGAGGATGATGCCGTTGGGCTCCGTCAAAGCGCCGCTCAGCAAGCCGAACATCGCCGGGTCGAGCCCCAGCGCGGGGAGATCGATACCCGCATTCTCCTTGTCGAGAATACGCAGCACGACACGCTCACCCGCGCGCGACGGCAACGTCGACACGCGCACGTCGAGCAGCTTCCCGCCCAGCGTCAGTCCCATTCGCCCGTCTTGCGGCACCCGCCGTTCGGCAATATCGAGCCGCGCCATCACCTTGATCCGGCTGACGACGACGGGCGCGACATGCGGCGGCATCCTGAGCGTTTCGCGCAACACGCCATCGATCCGCATCCGCACGACGAGGCCGCTTTCATATGGCTCGATATGGATGTCGCTGACGCCGTTGCGCGCGGCATCGGCGATGATCCCGTTGATCAGCCGGATAGCGGGCGCATCATCGGCTGTATCGAGCAAGTCCTCCGCCGTCGGCAGGTCCCCTGCAAGACTGTCGAGTTCATCGCCCATGCCGACCGCGGCGAGCGCGTTCGCCTGACCATCCATCGCATAATTATCGCTTAGCAGGCGGTCGAATGCAGGCACCTCGACAAATTCGACGTCGAATGGCCGACCAAGATAGCGGCGTAATTCGATCAGGACCTTGGGGTCGGCCCCCGCGCGCATCGCGACGGTGAAGTGACCATCAGTCTCCGAATGTTCGACGACGACGCCATGACGCCGCGCGAAGGCATACGGAATAGTGATCGCGGGCATCGGCACGTCGTCCGCCCCGACCGGATCAGGGACAAGCCCCTCGACATGCTCGCCGATCACCGCGCCCGTGTCGGCATCGACGATGGTATCGATAACCAGATCGCCCCCCGCCTCCGCCTCATCGCCACGGCGAATGATCACCGGCGATTCTCCGGGCGGATCACCTTGCTGGTATTGGTCTGGATCGGCACGCCTATCCGGGGATCCTCGATATTGCCTGGGACGGGTGCCGATGGAATCGGTGCCGCCGCGCCCAGATAGTCGCGAACCAGTTCATCGATCGACGGCTCCTCGTTCGGCGATTGCAGCCCCTGCTGCAGGCGCAGATAGCCGTAACGCTGTTCGGTCAGCCGCGCGCTGTCCTGCGCGGTCCGCAGGATCGTCGGGCGGATGAAGATCATCAGATTGGTCTTCGTCCGCTGCTTCGCTTTCGACTTGAACAGGTTGCCGATGATCGGGATGTCGCCGAGCAGCGGAATCTTCTCGATCGTCCGTCGCTCTTCGTCGCTCAGCAACCCGCTGATTACCGCGATCTGGCCGTCATCGACCGTCCGCACCGTTTCGACCGCGCGTTTGTTGAGGATCAGGTCGCTATTGTCGTTCGATACCGGTCCCGCGATCGAGCTGACCTCGATCCGCGTATTGAGCTTCACCGTCCCGCTCGAATTGACCTGCGGCCGGACGGTCAGTTCGATGCCGACATTCTCACGCTGCGTCGTGCGGAACGCATTGTCGAAATTGGCGGACAGCGCTTGCCCCGTCGTGATCGGGATTTCCTGCCCGACCAGGCTATACGCCTCCTGATTGTCGAGTGTGACGAGGTGCGGAACCTGAAGCAGGTTCGACGTCGTGTCGCTTTTCACCGCGTTGATGATGGCGCCGAAAATCGTGTCGCCGATCTGGCCGCCGAACCCACCGAACCCACCCGACGACCCGATGATCGACGTAATCGCCGACTGCGCCAGACTGTCGCTGACACTATTGTTGGTCTGCGTCGTCGTCGTCGTACCATTGATAGTCGTGGTTGTCGTCGCCAGCTGACGCGCGCCGATCGCGCCCGCGATCTGAAGGATATTGGGGGCCGAGTTCTGAAAGGTCGACGCCGCGAATGCGCCGCCGCTGGGATTGGCGAGCAGGAACTGCGCGCCGAGCCGGTTGACCGTCGCGTCGGACACTTCGGCGACGATCGCCTCGACCAGCACCTGTTCGCGCCGCGTATCGAGTTGCTTGATCACCGTCGTCAGCTGCCGCTGAATATCGGCGGGCGCGGCGATCACGATCGCGTTCGCCCCCAGGAAACGCGTGACGACCGCGGCGGTGCGCCCGCCCTGGGTCGTGATCGCGGGCTGACCGGTTCCGCTCGATCCTGCCGCCGATTGCTGCGCTGCGGGGGCGATCTGCTGCTGGATCGCCGGGGCGGAATTATTGCTCGTCGTCCCGGACCCCGATCCGAAATTCGACCGCGACAATTGCGTCGATTGCGGTTGGTCGGGCGTCTGTCCAACAAGCTGCTGGAGAACCGGCAACAGTTGCGCCGCATCGGCATTTTCAAGAAAGACGACTTTGATCTCGGTCCCGTTCTTCGCTTTCTGATCGAGATCGAGCGCAACCTGTGCCAGCCGCGCGACGCTCGATGCATCGCCGCGAATGACGATCGAATTCGAACTTTCGACCGCAACGACGCTCGCGCCTGTACCGGCGGGCGCAGCGCCCTGTCCGCCACCGCCAGACGCATTGCTCGCGCCCAACCCCGACAGTGCCGCCGCGATCTCCTTGGCATTCGCGTTCTTCAGCGACACGACCCGCGTCGCAGCGCTGTCGGTATCGATCCGCGACAGCACCTGACGCACGCGGCGAACATTGTCAGCGAAATCGACGACGACCAGGCTGTTGCCTGCACGGTTGGCGGTCACCGACCCCTGCGCACTGACCAGCGGACGGACGGTATCGACCGCGCTTTGCGCATCGATCGCACGCAGGCGGATGATCTCGGTCACGAAGCTGTTGCGGCTGGCCCCCGCGCTGCCGACACGACTGGGCTGCGATGCGGCATTGTCGACCGGCTGCACGCGCAACGCACCGTTCCCGGTCGGCACCGCGACCAGTCCGTTGGCGCGCAACGTCGACAGGAACACTTCGAAATATTCGGATCGGCTCAACGGCCGGTCGGTGACGACGGTGACCTTGCCGGACACGCGGTTGTCGATGATGAACGTCCGCCCCGTCACCTTCGCAGCATCGGCGATGAACGCGCGGATATCCGCATCGCGGACGTTGAGCGTCGTTTGCGCGACGACCGCCGCCGGGATCTGGGCGACGAGCGCAAATGCCAGCACGGGTAACAAGATGGTCTTGGACATGACGCTCATTTCGGTGGTGCGATGGTAATGGCTAGGGACAGCGTCTGGCTACCCCGTTCGACGGTAACGGGAATATTCCCGCCTTGTGCGAAATCGGTGACGATCCGGTCGAGATCGCCGGGGCCGGTCACGGGCCGTGCGCCGATCGAGGTGACGACGTCGCCCTCTTGAAACCCCGCTGCGCGGAACGCCGCGCCCGACCCTTGCGGGCGGACGACAAGCCCGCTGATCCGCCCAGCATCGAGCCGCGGTATAAAACCGATCTCGCTCTTCAGCTGCCCGATCTGGATCGCGCCACGATCGGCGGGCGATATCGGCACGATCGAGCTACCGGGGGAAGCACCGGGTGCGCCCGTCACGGCCTCCGGCGACGCTGGCGTCCCCCCCGCCTGCGCCATGAAGATATCCTCTTCCACGCCGCCGCGCGATACGGTGATGTGATCGAAGGCGACCGCGCTCAGCGTGACGCCGGGCTGGACTTCCTCACCCACCGCGATGCTCTTCTGAACGCCATCCGGCCCCGCGATGATCGCGGACCCCGGCAGTGAGCCGTTTTCGACGCGAATACCGAACAGTTCGATCGCCAGCGTCGATGCCGCTGTAGGCGCCTGGTTCGCCTCCAGCCGAAAAAAGGGATCGAACCCCGCGAGAATCTCGCCCGCATTGCCCGGCACGACGAGCGCCGGCGGTCGCCAGTCACCCAGCGGGCTGATCGGCGTGACGATCATCCACAACAAGCGTGCAAGCTGCGCCGCCAACCCTGCGATCAGCACGACCTCGGCCAGCGTATAGACATTGACGACCGGCAACCGCCGCAGAATGCGGCGCATGCGTGCGTCGACCCTCAACTGCATGAATTACCCCGATCCCGCATCGTTCGCTGTACGCATGGCATGTTACAATCGCACGTCAATCTCTTACCGGATCGATCGGGCTGGCGCGAGCGAAGGGCTGCGCGGTATCGGTCCGGTATGAGCCGAATCGAAGACATCATCCCCCGCCTGGGCAGTGGACTCGACGCCGCCCCGATCGTCGATCACATCATGGCCCAGCCCGGCGTGCAAAAGGCGCCCGGTCCCAAGCTGACGCTGTTCACGAAACGCGATTTTCTGCCCCCCGATCTTTGCGGGACGATCATCGACAGGATCGATGTGGTCCGCCGCCCCTCGACGATCGCTGACAGCAATGGCGACAGCGCCTATCGGACAAGCGAGACGGGCGACCTCGACCCGACCGACCCCGCTGTGATCGAGGTCGAACGCCGGCTCGCCGAATTCACCGGCCTGTCGGATGAATATGGCGAACCGCTGCAAGGCCAGCGCTACGCTGTGGGGCAGGAATTTAAGGGTCACACCGACTATTTCGAACCCGACAGCCTCGACTATCTCCAATATTGCAGCGTTGCGGGCAATCGCACCTGGACCGTCATGGTCTATCTGAACCGGCCAGAGGCGGGCGGGGCAACGCGGTTCAAGGCGATCGACCGGATCGTTCAGCCTGAAACCGGAAAGCTGCTAGCGTGGAACAACCGCCGCCCTGATCAGACGCTAAACCCCGCCACGCTCCATCACGGAATGAAGGTGCGTAACGGGGTCAAATACGTCATCACCAAATGGTATCGCGAACACCCCTGGGGCTGAGCGGCGCGGCGATGCCGTTTTAGAAGTTGATCGCGACACCCAGTGTTACCGTCGTCCCGACATCATACCGGTTAAAGTAGATACGATTGTCGCCGTTCTGCTGATATTCCTGATATTTGGTCGCGGTCAGATTGCGCGCCTCCAACTTGATCTCGGCGGGAACACTGCCAAATTCCACCGCCTCTCGCGCGACGAAATCGAGACGAAAACCAGGCTGTTCGCGAATATCCGCCTGACCCGACGGCCCTCGCCGCGTCGTCCGAATACTGGCATAAGACAACAGAAGCGTCTGCTGCGACAGGTGATCCTGATCTTCCAGCCCCAACTGGACGTTGACCAGATGATCCGACTGCCCCGTCAGCGGCGACCCATCGCGGAACAACTGGTTTGCCAGCGTCACCGACAGCGGGAATGCCGCAACCGGATCGTTCGGACCGACCTTCAGCGCCGAATGCGAATAGGTGTAATTCGCGATCACCGCAGCCCGGCGCGTTTCGAAAAATTCGCCCGGAATGCCCGACAGATCAAAGTATTTCTGTGATTCGATCTCCGCGCCGTACAAATTCGCCTTTGGCGCATTGGCGAAGCTGGTGAAGACGTTGTTGCCGTCGAAGCTCGCATAGGTTTCGATCGGGTGATCGATCCGCTTGAAAAACCCTGCCAGCGACACGCGCTCGTCACGCCCGTAATAATATTCGTACCGTGCCTCGGCATTGTACAATTGGCTATCGGTCAGCTGCGGATTGCCGCGATAAGCCGCGTTGGTTTCGGGATCGAAATAGGTTTGATAGACCAGCTCACGAAACTGAGGCCGTGCAATCGTCTTCGACCCGCTGACCCGGAACTGCATCTGCGGCGCCAATTGATAGGTGAAGGTTACCGCGGGCAGCCAGTAATCGCGCTTCAGGTTCGTCTCGGGTGGCAGCGTCGGGTTGACGGTGAAGACCTGGATCGCCGCCACCGTCTGCGTCGCGGTTTCGTAGCGTACACCCCCATTGACGCTCAATGCGTCGGTGATCTGCCCCTGAAACTGCGCATAGCCCGCATGATTGCGCAGCTTGGCGCGGAAGGATGGGTTCCCGCCTTCGTTGTTCGTCAGGCCGATGCCGAACGCATCGATGACCGATTGCTGCAACAGATAGTCGGGCCGGAACAACGACACGCCGAGCGGGATCTGGTTATTGCCCTGAAACAGGAACGACCGGCGATCGGTGCGACGGTTCGTGTCCGAATAGGCATAGCCCGCGGACAGCGTCAGGTCTGGCGAAACCTTGTAACTGACGTCCGCGCCGCCTGACCAAAGATCCTCGTTCAGCTTCGAGAACGCGATCGTGGCGCTGCCGGGGTTGCCACCGATGTTGAGAGTATTGATGAAATACTGCCCATAAGGATCGGCGTTATTGTTGCTTCGGACATAGGTCAGGCCGATTTCGTCCGGCGCGTCGCGCTGGGAATTGGCATATCCGCCACGCAGGTCGAGCGACAATTTGTCGGTCAGCTTGAACTCTCCGACCAGTTGACCGTCGATCAACTGACGCGCGAACCACGCCGTGTCCTGTTCGAGGAAAGTAACGCCCGGACTGTCCGAATTCTGCGCACCGATGCCGAGCCGCGCCTGCTTCAGCGTATCGCGGATATACAGCCCCGTCGCGCGCACCTTGTTACGCCCGAACTCCGCCGACAGACCGAGCAGACCGTTGACGACGATATGATCGTCGGTGACGACACGGCGGAAATCCTGGTTGGTCGACGACAGGTCGAGCGTGTTCGCGGTCTGCTGGATGATGTCGCGGGTGCGCCATTTGTTGCTGTAGCCGGCGGTCGCGATGACCCCGAGCGTCACGTCGCCGGCATCGAACGACGTTCCCGCACTCAGCGAGCCCGACGTGTTCATCGGAATTTGCGTGTTACGCTGAATCAGCGCGTTGTTGCCGGTGATCAACTGGCCCGCAATCGCCTGCTGGTCGACATCGCTGTCGCTGATCCGCTTGCCGCTGTCGATGAACGACTGGAGCGCAGGTGGTACATCGCGCACGACGTTGCCAAA
>JAPKCG010000083.1 GCA_028823055.1 Sphingomonas bacterium | reverse complement strand
TGCGGCTGGCGGGGCGGCTGCCGATTTTCAGACCCGCAATCTCGGCGAGCGGCGTCATCTGGCGGAAGAAAATGCGAAACCCTTCGGTCCCGTAGACGAGGTCGCGATAGGCGTGAAAGGCATTGTCGCTCATCGCCGCCATCGCGGTCTGGAATTCGGTATTCTCCGCATTCGACAAACGCTGCGGTTCGAGGCTGGCGAGCAGGGTCGCCGACGCCATCGCCTCCAGATTCGTCATCGCGGTATCGCGGCTGCCATATTTGGCGGCAATCACCTCACCTTGTTCGGTGATACGGATGCGGCCCTGCACGGTGTCATGCGGTTGCGCGCGGATCGCGGAAAAGGCGGAACCGCCACCACGCCCGACGGCGCCGCCGCGACCGTGGAACAACTGCATCCCCACACCTGCCGCCTCGAACACGGGACGCAACGCGGTCGACGCCTGAAACAGGCTCCAGGTCGAGGTCAGATAACCCCCATCCTTGTTCGAATCCGAATAGCCGACCATCACCTCCTGATGCCCGCGCGCCTTGGCCACCGCAGCGGCTTCGGGCAGTGCGAACCAGTCGGTCATCACCGCAGGCGCGGCCTCAAGGTCGCCGATCGTTTCGAACAGCGGCACCGCCATGATCGCGGCATGGGGCGGCTCGTCCGCCGTCGCGCCGGGAACGTAAAGGCCGACCTCTTTCATCATCAGGTTGATTTCGAGCAGATCGCTGACCGATTCGGCCATTGAGACGATATAATTGGTGATACATTGCGGACCGTACATCGCATGCGCGTCGGCCGCTGCGTCCAGGATCGCGAGTTCGCCCGTCGTCTCTTCAGAATAGCGTGAAAAGCGGCTGGCGAGCGGACGTGGCGAGGCAAGCTCTCGACGGAGCAACGTCACCCGCGCCGCTTCGTCGAGCGCGAGATAATCGCCCTCCACTCCCGCCGCCTTCAGCAATTCGGCAACGACGCGTTCGTGGACCGCACTGTTCTGACGCATATCAAGCGTTGCAAGGTGGAAGCCAAATGTTTCGACCGCACGGATCAGCCGCCCGAGCGCACCGCCGCTGCGCAACGGACTATCGACCGAAAGCGCGTGCGCCAGTGCGACGAGATCGGCGCGAAATTCTTGCGGACTGGCATATCGCTCGCCCATGATCAGGCCGGGTCGTGCGGCGGGTTTGCCCGTGATCGCCAAATGCGTCGCCGCGACGCGCGCATAGATGCCCGACAGCGCCCGGCGATAGGGTTCGTCCGCACGGCTCGCCGCGTCATCGCCGCTCGCATTGGCCAATGCGGTGACGGCATCATCCACGCTCGCATGCGCACTGGAAATCGACAATTCGGCACCGAGCGCGTGAAGCTGGTCGAGATAATGCGTCAAGACGACGGCGCTCGCCCGCGCCAGCGCGGTGCGCAGGCTGTCGGCGGTGACGAAGGGGTTTCCGTCACGGTCCCCACCGATCCAGCTTCCCGGGCGGACGAACGATGGCACGCGATCGCCAAAGGCACGATCCCAGCGCTGATAGAGCGCGGGCAACGTCGGCAGAAACACGTCACGCAAATAGCTGAGCGCGGTATCGACCTCGTCGGTCACGTAGAGTTTTTCGCGACGCAGGACGCGCGTCTGCCAAAGCAGCGCGATCTGCCGCAGGATCGCATCGTCGACCAGATCGCCATCGGGGGTTTCGGTGCGCCCCATATCCTTGAGCCGCATTAAATCGGCGATCCGGTTTTTGTGGTCGATCATGCTCTTGCGCCGCACCTCGGTCGGGTGCGCGGTGAGTACAGGTGCGATCAGCGCGTGCGACAGCAGGTCGGCGACCGAGTCCTTCGACAACCCCTCACGTTCCAGCGTCGCGACAGCGGAGGCGAAATCGGCGTCGGGTTCGGCGGCGATCCCCTGACGATCCTCGGCAAGGTTGGCGAGCATCGAGAAGAGCATGAAACCACGCACGAAATCGAGTGTCTCATCGAGATCGAGCTTGCCCAGATTGAGGTCGAGCGCGCTGCGGTCGCCCGCCCCGCCGTTCGTACCGCCGTTCAGATCATTGCCGTTCGCCCCCTCTCGCGCGCGTTCGACCGAGGCCTTGCGAATCGATTCGGTCGCGGTGAAGAGTTGGTCACCGCCATAGGCACGAATAACCTCCCCCAATTTGGAGCCGAGGAAGCGGACGTCGGCGTTGTTTTCGATCCGGGGAAGACTGGTCATACCCTCATGCTGCGCTGCAATAGGCGCAGGGTCAACCGCTTCCCGACAAACAGTTTAGTTCGCGTTGCCGATCGTGTTGGTCAGCGCATCGCCAACGGGATCGGCATCGCCGTTCGCATCGGCATCGCTACCCGACAGGCCACGGGGATGCGCCTTGCGCCAAGCCTCATGCTCTTCCGATGTCACCGTGCCGTCGCGGTTCAGATCCATCGTATCGAACCATTTAAGCGTGCCCTCGCTCCATTCGATCGCGCTCACTGCGCCGTTCTGATCCTTGTCGAGTTGCATCATCCGCGCCGTGCGGCGGGGCAGTTCGTCAGGCGTGATCCGATCGTCGGCGTTGCGGTCCAGCCGACGGAAACGGCGATCCATCGACGTGCCGAAATCGACACGCGACATCACGGCGGGCGGGGTGAAGCCCGCGGCCTTCGCGGTCGCGTCGGCGGCCGCCTTCTCTTCCTGCTTCGACGTGCCGCACCCGGCGATCGTCGTTGCCAGCATCAGCGACACCCACATACCCCAACGCATCGACACTTTCATTACGCCTCCAACTCGATGTCCCAATAGAGCCAGTCATGCCATGTGTCGTGCAGATAGTTGGGCGGAAAGCTTTTGCCATGTTCCTGCAAATGCCAGTTGGTCGGACGGATCGGTTCGATATGAAGCGGCATCGCTGCCTGTTTAGGTGTTCGCCCGCCCTTGCGCAGGTTGCAGGGCGCACACGCGGTCACGACATTTTCCCATGTCGTCCGGCCCCCTTGCGCACGCGGCACGACATGGTCGAACGTCAGATCGCGCGGATGCCCGCAATATTGGCAGGCGAACCGGTCACGGAGGAAGAGATTGAACCGGGTAAAGGCCGGAAAGGCGGAGGGACGAACATATTGTTTGAGCGCGATGACCGAGGGCAGTTTCATCGCCAGATTGGCGCTTCTGACCTCGCGCTCGTAATGCGCGACGACATCGACGCGGTCGAGGAACAGCGCCTTGATCGCGGTTTGCCACGGCCACAGGCTGAGCGGATAATAGGACAGCGGCGTATAATCAGCGTTCAGTACCAGCGTCGGACAGGCGTCCGGATGGCGCATCAGATCGGGATGAAACACGGCCCCTCCCCACTCGGCTTCCGATCCGCCCAGTCGCCGATCAGGATGACGCCATGATGACAGCACAGTCGGTGATTCGCGGTCAAGGGGGACAATTGGTCACGCGCTTTGCCCCCAGCCCGACGGGCGCGCTCCATCAGGGCCACGCCTTTTCGGCAATTCTGGCGCATGACATAGCGATGGCGGCGGGCGGGCGGTTCCTGCTGCGTATCGAGGATATCGACGGCACGCGCAGCCGCCCCGAGCATGTCGACACGATCCTCGCCGACCTCGCATGGCTCGGGCTGACCTGGGAGGGGCCGGTATTCCAGTCGCATCGGTTGGACCGTTACGCCGCCGCGCTCGACTGGTTACGGGGGCTTGGACTGGTCTATCCCTGCTTTTGCACCCGCGCGGAAATCGCCGCGAGTTTGTCCGCGCCACATCCCGGCGAAGATGTCGTCTATCCCGGGACGTGCCGGATGCTTCCGCCCGAGGAACGTGCCGCACGGATGACCGCACCGCATTGCTGGCGGCTCGACATGACGGCGGCGCTGGCGCGCGTGGACTGCGACCTGATCTGGCACGATGCGCGGGTGGGGCGCATTGCCGCCGATCCCACCCCGCAGGGCGATGTCGTCCTCGCGCGCAAGGATGCGCCCGCCAGCTACCACCTCGCGGTCACGATCGACGATGCGGCACAAGGCGTGACCGACGTCGTTCGCGGCGTCGACCTGTTCGCGGCGACGCATGTCCATCGACTGCTTCAGGCATTGCTCGATCTGCCGACGCCGCGCTACCACCATCATGCGCTGCTGACCGACACCCATGGCGAACGGCTTGCCAAACGGCGCGGTTCCGCGAGTCTCAAGGCGCTGCGCGAGGCGGGGGCGGACGGTGGAGCCGTCGCCCGGGCAATTCGCGACGCCATTGCGAAATCACCCGAAAAGCCTACATTGGGGACATGACGACTTTCCTTTCGATCTTGTTAGTGGCCGCGATGATAGCGACCGTCGTTGCGCTAGTTCGCGGCATCGTCGCCTTCCTTCAGGAGGGCACCGAATCGGTCCGCAACGGGGAAGGGCCGAGCGCTGCGTCGGTCAAATCGAACAAGATGATGCAGATGCGCGTCTTCTTCCAGGCGCTGGCGATCACGATCGTCGTCGCGATCATGGTCGTCGCGGGCAAGAACTGACGCGCGCGCGTCGGCGAAACCTTGGTCAAACTCACGAAAATCTACACGCGGACGGGCGATGGCGGAACGACCGGCCTTGTCGATGGATCTCGCGTGGCCAAGACAGAGGCGCGGATGGTGGCGATCGGCGATGTCGACGAAGCCAATAGCGCGATCGGTCTGGCCGTCGTAGCGATCGGCAATGATGCGTTGGCCGATGCGTTGATGCGGATTCAAAGCGATCTGTTCGATTGCGGTGCGGATCTCGCCACGCCGGGCACCGACTTCGCACCGACCGACATGACGCTGCGGCTCGTCGCAAGCCAGGTCGAGCGGCTGGAGCTTGACATCGACGCGATGAACGCTGGACTGGAACCACTCAAAAGCTTCATTCTGCCCGGCGGCAGCGGTGCGGGCGCGGCGCTTCATCTCGCCCGCGCGATCGTGCGGCGCGCGGAACGATCCGCAGTCGCGCTTGGTGACACCGCCAACCCGATCGCCCTCGCCTATCTCAATCGCCTGTCCGATTATCTGTTCGTCGCCGCCCGCCATGTGAACAAAAACGGGGCAGGAGACGTTTTGTGGGTGCCCGGCGCGACGCGTTGATCCATCGCAAGGCCAATCGTCGGCATCCTTGCTACCAGATTGATCCGACACGCCGGGAGGAGAAGATATGCCAGAGGGCGCCCCCGCCACGCTTTCCGCAGCCGCCGATTTGGACGCCGGGCTCGCGGACCGTTTTGCCGACGTCCGCGCCCTGAGCCTCGCGCTCGCCGAACCGCTCAGCGATGCAGACGCGACCGTCCAGTCGATGCCCGACGCCAGCCCGGCGAAATGGCATTTGGCGCACACCACATGGTTCTTCGAAACGTTCGTTCTGCGCGATCATGTCGACGGTTATCGTAAGCATGACGAACGCTGGCCGTTCCTTTTTAACAGCTATTACGAGGCGGAGGGCAAACGCCACGCGCGCGACCGGCGCGGCATGGTGACGCGCCCGACGCTCGACGAGGTGCGGGCGTATCGCGCGCATGTCGATGCCGCACTCACCGCGGCGTTGCCGACGCTATCCGGCGAGGCGCGCACGCTGGTCACCCTCGGCTGTCATCACGAGGAGCAGCATCAGGAACTGCTCGTCACCGACATCCTCCATCTGCTGTCCGAAAATCCGCTCGAACCCGCTTTGTGGGGCGCACCACGCAAACAACCCGTCGCGATGCCCGCGCCGATCGGCTGGATCGAACGCGATGCCGGGATCGTCGAGATCGGCCATGCGGGCGGCGCTTTCGCCTTCGATTGCGAAGGGCCGCGCCACCGCGCGCTGCTGCACCCTCACGCCATCGCGGACCGCACCGTGACCAATGGCGAATGGGCACGGTTCATCGCCGATGGCGGTTATCGCGACGCGCGCCACTGGCTCGCCGACGGCTGGGCCTGGGTAAAGGCTGAGGGAATAACTGCGCCGCTTTATTGGGAGGAATCGGACGAGGGCTGGACGCGGTTCGGCCTCGATGGCCGGCGCGCGGTCGATCCCGCCGCACCGGTGACGCATGTCAGTTTCTTCGAAGCCGACGCCTATGCCAGCTGGGCCGACGCACGACTGCCGACCGAAGCCGAATGGGAAGCGCTCGCCGCCGATCAGGACGCGACATCGGGCAATTTCATGGATGACGCTGGCCCGGTCGAGCCCCGCCCCGCCGCCGATGCACCGGGCCTGTTCGGCGATGTCTGGGAATGGACGGGCAGCGCCTATCGCCCCTATCCGGGTTTCACCCCCGCCGAAGGTGCGGTGGGTGAATATAATGGCAAGTTCATGAGCGGGCAGTTCGTCCTGCGCGGCGGCAGTTGTGCGACGCCGCGCGGTCATGCGCGCGCGAGCTACCGTAATTTTTTCTACCCGCACCAGCGCTGGCAATTCACCGGCGTCAGGCTGGCGAAGGATATCTGATATGCTGAAACAGGAAATCGAGGATGGCGAGCGGGGTCTCGCCGATCCGCAGTTTCGCGCCGACGTGCTCGCCGGGCTTGAACGCCGTCCCCGCGCGATCCCCGCGCGCTGGTTCTACGACCGGCGCGGATCGGAGTTGTTCGAAGACATCACCGAATTGCCCGAATATTATCCGACCCGCACCGAACGCGCGATCCTGGAACAGGCGTGCCCAGAGGTTGCGCAGATTGCGGGGACGGGGCGCGCGATCGTCGAGTTCGGGTCGGGATCGTCGGTGAAAACCCCCATCCTGCTCGATGCGGTCGCGCCGTCGGCCTATGTACCGATCGACATTTCCGGTGATTTTCTGCGCGAATCGTCGCGCACCTTGTCGCGACAGTTTCCCGATCTGCTCGTCCTGCCGTTCGAGGCGGATTTCATGAAACCGCTGACGCTGCCGCGGACGATCGCGGATGCCAAGAAGCTTGGCTTTTTCCCCGGATCGACGATCGGCAATATGATCCCGTTAATGGCGGTCGATCTGCTCCGCACGATGCGTACCTCGCTCGGGGAAGGTGCGATGCTGCTGATCGGGATGGACCGGATCAAGGACGAGGCGACGCTCGTCCGCGCCTATGACGACGCCGCAGGTGTCACGGCGGCATTCAACATGAACCTGCTCGAACGGATCAATCGCGAACTGGCGGGCACCATACCGCTCGACGCATTTCGCCATCGCGCGATCTGGAACGACGATCGCGCCCGGGTCGAGATGCATCTGGAAGCGGTGCGCGATACCGGCTTTACGATCGATCAGCGTGAGTTTTCAATGACCGCAGGCGAGACGATCCACACCGAAAACAGCCACAAATACGGCACCCGCGACGCGCGCATTCTGCTAAGGTCGGGTGGCTGGACCCCGATCGACATGTGGACCGACCCCGATGATCGTTTCGCACTCTACCTCGCCGAAGCGCAAGCCGAACGCCCGGCACCTTGATTGAGCGCACCTTGATTCAGGGCGCCTTGATTCAACGTGGGCGGGTCGCGCGCGTCCATAATCGGATGAAGTCGGTCGAACCACGGCATTCGCCCATCGCGTGAAGGTCGGTCAGGCGAAATCGTAACCCATCCCACACGAATTGGCTGGCGGATCCGCAATCACCGATGCCGCGCCCTTTGGCATAGGTGCTGAGACGGCGGCTATCGTCATCCCATCCCGCGTTGACCAGCGATTGATCCCCCTCTTCGGAACCCATCCCGGTCGCCCAGTCGAACTGCGCCGGCACCGCCTTGCCTTCTTCATCGACGATGAACGCGCTGCTGAACATATTATACGCGCCGTTCCCGCAGGGGTGTGACACGAGCGCCAGGCTATGCGTCGCATCGAGGCGATAGGATTCGACCGTTACGTCAACCACCGCATAATCGCACACCGCGTTATCGCGTCCGATCAGCTTCGTCGCAGCGGCCACCGACAGCACACGCGGCTTTGCCGGTGCCGTTGCGGACACGGCGATCGTCGGCACCGACGGCGCGGCTGGCGAAACCGCGCTGCCGGGCCGCTGCATCGCACTGGTCGTGCCGACGCGCTGCTGCCGATCGTCGATGTAGAGCAGCGCCGCCGCCAACCCCTTCAGCGAGGCACTATCGATCGCCGCACCGGATGCCGTCGAGAGCATCACACGCGAACCATTTGCCAGCTGCGATGCGCGGGCGCGATTGAGCGTCAGCGTTGCCGAACTGCCGTCGGGCCTGGGCGACAGCGTCCCGATCGATTCACCATCGACAGCCAGCGCCAATCGCGCAGGCGCTTTGCCGGAAAACGGTACGGTGCCGCGCATCGGCGCATCGGGGCCAGCATCGCGCGTGATCACCATCATGAGATAGCCGTCGCTCATCGCGGCTTCGGGCATCAGCGCATTGGCTTGGCAACGACGGACATTATCGCAGCCTACCGTCCAGTCCGCGAAGGTCTTGAGCTCGCCGGGTTGCGGCGGCTTGCCGTCGTCGGCAATCGGCGTCGACGCAGCCACGTCAGCGGTCGTCGCCCCCCCTTTCGACGGATCGGGGTTCGACGAATCCGGGTTCGATGTGTCAGGGGAGCAAGCGAACAGGGCCATTGCCAGTACGGGATAAACACGCATGGCGCTGTGTAGCCCCGATGCGTCATATTCGATAGAGCGCACGCTAACGAACAGTGTTAGCGGAGAAGATGATGCAGACGATCGGCGTAATCGGGGCGGGGCAGATGGGCGCGGGCATCGCGCAGGTATCCGCCGCAGCGGGCTATCGCGTGCTGCTGACCGATGTATCGCAGGAACGCGCCGAGGCGGGCAAGGCGGGGATCGCCAAACAGCTGGCCCGGGCGGTCGAGAAGGAAAAGATCGACTCGGCGACGCGCGATACGACGCTCGACCGGATCGAGCCCGTCGAGGGCGTCGGCGGCATGTCCGCGTGTCAGCTCGTCATCGAGGCCGCGACCGAGCGCGAAGAGATCAAGCGGGCGATTTTCAAGGATGTCGGCGCCGTGCTGCGTCCGTCTGCGGTACTCGCGTCGAACACCTCCTCGATCCCGATCACGCGACTTGCCCAGGCGTCGCCCGATCCGGCGCGCTTCATCGGCGTCCATTTCTTTAATCCCGTCCCCGTCATGGGGCTGATCGAGGTGATCCGCGGGCTCGCCACGTCGGACGAAACGGTAAAGACGATCGAGACCTATGCCGCCGCGCTCGGCAAACAAGTCGTGCGCGCGAACGATGCGCCCGGTTTCATCGTCAACCGCGTGCTGATGCCGATGATCAACGAGGCGGTGTTCGCATTGGGTGAAGGCGTCGCGACGATCCGCGATATCGATCTTGCCTGCCAGCTCGGGCTCAACCATCCGATGGGGCCGCTGACGCTGGCCGATTTCATCGGGCTCGATACCTGTCTCGACATCACGCGCGTGTTGTTCGACGGCACGGGCGACCCCAAATTCCGCCCCGCGCCGTTGCTCGTCAAATATGTTGAGGCGGGCTGGTTCGGCCGCAAGACTGGGCGCGGTTTCTACGACTATTCTGGCGACACCCCCGTCCCCACCCGCTGAGGAGCGATGCGATGAGCCTCGACGACACCATCGTCGAAACCCCCGACGGCCCGATGACCTATGCCGAATGGAAGAAGAAGAATCCGGTGCAGCTCCCCTCACGCCGGACCAAGGGGAAGAAGCTGCCGAACAAGGTCAAGCTGCGCACCGACGAATAGGGGCTGCCATCGCCGACGACGGCCCCGTCGGGGTCAGGCGCTGCTTCTGGCGGCGCCGACCTGTCGGATGAAATCCCATACCGCCGAGGAGAAGGGCGGCGCCTGTTCGCCCTTCCATGCGTCGATATCGTCATACATGCGCGTGACCGCCGCCCCCATCGCAGGCGTCGCGATCGCGGTGAAGGGCGCAAGTAGTGCCTGCCACTCCTCAAAGAAATGCTGCGCTTCGGCCGATGCTGGGTCCATCGGCAACGCCGCCTCGATCCGCCTGGTCAACGCCGCCCATTGCGCCGAGTAGGCTTGCTGGTCGAAATCGGCGGGCAACTGGGCATATGATGCCGCGAAATCGGTCCGCGCCTCGTCGGTCAGATAGCGTTCGCTGACCTGCCGCCAGTTTTCCTGTTCCATCGTCTTTTCTCCTTGTCGAATCAGCGAGCAGAGCGTCGCGACACCGATCCGCTCGCCACGATCGATGCGGGTCTGGATGATGTGGAGCATGCCCATCGTCTCGGCGATCCGGGTCGCCTGCACCTCGAGTGCGGCGATCTGCGCCGCGACGAGGCGCGAGAGATCGACCTTTCGATCGGCCAACAGCCGCGCGATTTCGGTGAGCGTGAACCCGGCGCGTTTGAGCGCGCCGATCGCATGCAGCCGAGCAAGTTCGCCCTCGCCGAACAGGCGTCGCCCCGCCGCGGTGCGCAGCGGCTTCACCAGCCCCCGCGCCTCGTAAAAGCGCAGCGCGCGCGTCGTCAGCCCCGTGCGGCGGGCAACTTCGCTGATGTCGAACATGTCCATGAACGACGCGATAGCCGTTGACGTTGCGTCAACCGCAAGCGGGAAATTGCGTCACGCCTCGCCCGGCTCGCGCAACGTCGCCCAGGCATAGGCGATCATCACGAGGCATCCCGCGCCCGCAGTCAGATAGGGGAGCGAATGCTGCGCGTCGTACAGCGCGACGCCGATACTGGGGCCGAGCACGAAGCTTGCGCCGTTGAT
>JAPKCG010000082.1 GCA_028823055.1 Sphingomonas bacterium | reverse complement strand
ATTTCCGATCAGGAGGGGTGGGATTGGGTCAAGCGGTTGCTCGAAGAGGAGGGGCTGTGCCTGGGCTTGTCGTCGGGCATCAACGTTGCGGGCGCGGTGCGGCTGGGGCGGGAACTGGGGCGCGAATTGGGGCGGAGCGCGCGTGTCGCGACGATCCTGTGCGACACCGGCTTTCGCTATCTGTCATCGCTGCATGATCCGGAATGGCGCGACTCCAAGGGGTTGCGCTGAGAACGCATCGACAAGTTTCAAATCGCGCTCTATTCCCGCTTTCAGGATGAAGAATGTGCGAGCGCCATCTCCGACGCAACAGCGGGTCAAGGTCGGTGTGATCGGCCTGGCTGCGATCATCCTGCTGATCGCGATTGCCAGCGCGATTATCGGTGGCGCAAGCCGCGAAACGCCGATCGTGACGGCGGGCGCGGCGCAGCCCGATGTCGTCGCCAACATGGCGGTCGCCGATAACGACACCAAGTCCGCCGAGCCGATGGCCGAACTTGGCGTTGCGCCCCCCACGACCAATACGGTCGCTGCCAAACCCAAATGATCCCCGTACCCGCCGAGCGTCGGGGAAATTCGGGGATCGGGTGCGTCACTCAACCGAAACCGCTCGTTTTCGTTCAGTTGGATGCTGCCTCGGACCCTCGCGCATAGGAGCATTTTTACCGCGCATACGGCGAGCGCCCGGGATTTCCCGGCTAATCCCCAACAATCCCGTTGCGTCCCCGTCAGACCATTGATATTCATCATGGTGAACGGGGCAAGTTTCACCCTTTGCAGGTGCAGAATCGGATCGCGGCGGTGTCGCTTTTCGAAACGGGGGAGCTGTGCACGCTCGTTGTGAGGGTGTTTTGAGCGAACGGGGCGATTATCAGGGGAGTGGACTGGCTCTTGTCGATGACAAGGGACGGGTTGCTATCCCCAATGCGCTTCGCGGCACGCTCGCCGACAATTCGCCGCGCGCCGATGGCAAGAAGGACGGCGGCATTGTCATCATCGCCGCTCATGAAGATGCGCCCTGCCTGATCGCCTATGACCCCGCTTACGTCGCCGAACTCAAGCGCGAGCTGAACGAGCGGGTCGCGCTGTCACGCGGTGAAAACGGCAAGGTCGACCATAATATCAAACGCGCGGGCGCGAACGGCGAAGCGGTGCCCTTCGACGGGTCGGGGCGGTTCATCATGCCCGGCTTCCCGCGCTTTTACGCCGGTATCGGCAGCAACGCATTCTTCTGGGGCACGCTCGATTATATCGAGATCTGGGATCCCAGGACGCTCGTCGCAACACCGGGGCTATCGCCGCAGATGGTCGCGGCATGCCGCTATTATTGCCAGGAAAAGGGGATCGAGCTTTGACCCCAGCCGATGCCCCCCATGTTCCCGTCCTGCTCGCCGAAGTCGTCGCCGCGCTCGCCCCCGCGCCCGGCGAAACGATGGTCGATGCGACCTTCGGTGCGGGCGGCTATTCGCGGGCGCTGCTCGCGACGGGCGCGCGCGTCATCGCCTTCGATCGCGATCCCGACGCGATCCGGGTGGGTCGGGGCGCTGCCGATGAAGGGCTGACGCTGATCGAGGCGGAATTTTCGCGGATCGATGACGAGATCGACGGACAGGTCGATGGCGTGACGTTCGACATCGGCGTATCGTCGATGCAGCTCGATCAGGCTGATCGCGGCTTTTCGTTTCAGTCCGACGGGCCGCTCGACATGCGTATGGCGCAATCGGGGTTGAGTGCCGCCGATTTCGTCAACGAAGCCGATGAAGAGCAAATCGCCGACGTCCTGTTTCATTATGGCGACGAACCGCGCAGCCGCCGGGTCGCGCGTGCGATCGTCGCGGCGCGCCCGTTGACCCGGACGGGCGAACTTGCCGCGGTGGTTCGTAAATCGCTCGGTCATCGCGCGCATGACAAGAAAGATCCGGCGACGCGGACGTTTCAGGCGATCCGCATCCATGTGAACGGCGAGCTGGGCGAGCTGGCGGACGGGCTTGCGGCGGCGGAGCGTGTGCTCAAACCCGGCGGGCGGCTGGCGGTGGTGACGTTTCACAGCCTCGAAGACCGCATGGTGAAGCGGTTTTTGCGTGACCGGTCGGGCAAATCGCCCGGCGGATCGCGCCATATGCCGATGGCGGCTGATTCCGGCCCGGCCCCGAGTTTCGAGAATGTCGGTCGCGCGGTGCGTGCCGGCGAGGAAGAGGTCGCGCGCAACCCGCGGGCGCGATCGGCGACGTTGAGGATGGCGAAGCGGACGGCGGCCCCGGCCTGGGATCGCCCGGTTGATGAGGAGTATAGCGTATGACGGCGGCATATCGGTTGAAGGGCGTGGGCTGGTTCGGCGGTTGCGTCGCGATCGTCCTGGGGTTCTACCTCGTCTCGTTGCAGGTCGCGGCGGAGCGCAAGAAACTCGACGGCATCAGCGCGAAGATCGACGCGGCGCAGCGCGATATTCGTGCGCTTGAGACCGAGTTCGAGACGCGCGCGAACCTTGCCCAGCTTGAAAAGTGGAATGGCGACACGCTCGCGCTCGCCTCGCCCACCGCCGGTCAGTTTCTGGCCGATGAAGCAGCGCTCGCGTCGCTCGACGTCAATCAGGCCGGTGCCACGATTCAAACCGCCGCGCTCGTCGTGCCGTCTATCCCGACCGCGCTGCCGGCGCTGCCGACGACGCAGGCCGCCGCCGCCAAGGCGCCCGCGCTCGCCCAGATGGCAAGCGCGATGCCCGCCGCGGCGAAGACGGTAATCGAACCTGCGCCCGCGTCGAAGACCGCGCCGATGCTCGCGAAGATCAACGATACCGCCCGCGCCGCCGTCGCGGTCGCGAAGGTACGGCCGGACGCGGTTGCGCTGCTCGACAAGAAATTGCTGTCCGACGACACGCTGGGCGCGATCCTGCGCAATGCGCGGACGGAATCGCGCGTGCGTTGACCGTCCTGGTCGCCCGTCCCGTCGCGCAGCGAGTCTCGACCGGTCAGCGCCATGCGCTGGTCGCGACTGCGCATACGCGCCTGATGATGCTGATGCTGCTCTTCGCGGCGGCGGTGTTCGTCGTGATCGCGCGACTGGCGATCCTTGCCGCCTTGTCGGGTGCGGATCAGCGTGCGCGCGCCGCGACCTTGGAATCGCGTGGTGACATCGTCGATCGCAACGGCGCGCCGATGGCCCGGACGATCGATGCCTGGACGATCGCGGTGCATCCGAAAAAAGTGCTTGGCGACAAGATGGATATCGCCGCGAAGCTCGCCGCGCTGATGCCCGATCGCGGCGACCGCACCTGGTTCTATGGTCAGCTGACCAAGGACGTGAATTTCACCTATCTTCAGCGCCGCGCGAGCCCCGCGCTCGTCGAGCAGGTCAATGCGATCGGCGAACCCGCGATCGTCTTCGCGCGCGAAACCCAACGCCTCTATCCGCAATCGACGCTTGCCGCGCACGCGCTCGGCTTTCTGACGCGCGAAGGTCACGGAATGGCGGGGATGGAGCGCGTCCTCGATCAGCGGCTGCTCGATCCCGCGAGCAATGGCGGGCCGGTCGCGCTGTCGATCGATACGCGCGTGCAGGCGGCGATCGAGAGTGAATTGTCGCGCGCGATGACGACTTTTTCCGCGCGTGGGGCGGGTGGCATCGTCCTCGACGTCAATACCGGCGAAGTGATCGCGATGGCCTCGCTCCCGACGTTCAATCCCAATCGGGTCGGGATGTCGAGCCCGGAGGAATTGCGCAACGTCACGACGCAGAGCGTCTATGAGCTGGGCTCGACCTTCAAACCGATCGCGATGGCGGCCGCACTCGATACCGGCGTCGTTGCCAGCCCGGCGCGCAAATGGGACGCGACGCATCCGCTCAAGGTCGGCGGCTTCACGATTCACGACGAGCGTGGCGATCCCAAACGCTGGCTGTCGATGCCCGAAATCCTGATCTATTCCTCGAACATCGCGACTGCGCGCGTCGCCGACGAGGTCGGGCCGGAACGGATGCAGGCGATGTTCCGCAAGCTGGGTTTCGATACCAAGCCTGACATCGAAATCCGTGAAAAGGGGCGCCCGCTCTGGCCGACCTATTGGGCGCGGACGACGACGATGACGACGGCTTATGGCCACGGCATCGCGATCACCCCGCTCCAGCTCGCGAGCGCCTATGCCGCGCTGGTCAATGGTGGTATCTGGCGGCCGGCGACGATGATGAAGGTCGCGCCGGGCAAGCAGGCGGCGGGTCGCCGCGTCATCAGCGAGGCGACGAGCATGAAGGTGCGCGAAATGCTGCGGCTGGTCGTAATGCGGGGCACGGGGCGCAAGGGCGATGCGCCTGGTTACCGCGTCGGCGGCAAGACAGGGACGGCAGAGGCGGCGTCGGCGGGCGGTTACGACCGCAGCCGCAACGTCGCGACCTTCGTTGCGGCTTTCCCGATGGACGCGCCGCGCTATGTGGTGCTGGCCATGCTCGATTCGCCAAAAGGAACCAAGGAAACGGGGGGGTGGAAGACCGCCGCCTGGAACGCCGCGCCCGTCGTCGGCCGGACGATCGCGCGGACCGGATCGCTGCTCGGTGTCATCCCGACGATGGACCGCGACATCGATGTCAGCGACATGATGCCGCTGCTATGGCAGGCCCGCTCCGACAGGAACGATGTGCCTGCGGGGAGCGCCGAATGAAACTGGGGGCGCTGACCGGCGGGGCCGAGACGGCGCAAGTCATCGGTTTCGCGATCGATCACCGCAAGGTCGCACCGGGGACCGTCTTCGGCGCGTTCGAAGGCGCGCGCGTCAATGGCGAAAAATTCATCGCCGATGCGGTAAAGGCGGGCGCGATCGCGGTCGTCGCGCGTCCGGGGGTCGCCGTCGACGGCGCAACGCACATCGCCGCCAACAATCCGCGCGCATGCTTCGCCGACCTCGCCGCGACCTTCTTCGCACCGTTTCCGCCGACCAACGTCGCGGTGACGGGCACGAACGGCAAGACCAGCACGGTCGAAATGACGCGCCAGCTGTGGCGGATCGCGGGGCATCATGCCGCCTCGATCGGGACGCTGGGCGTCACGACATCGGATGAAAGCGTCTCGACGGGGCTGACGACGCCCGACATCGTCACCTTTCTGTCGAACGTCGCCGGGTTGGCGCGCGAAGGCATCACGCATCTGGCGTTCGAGGCGTCGAGCCACGGCCTGACGCAATATCGGACGCAGGGGCTCAAGGTCGCGGCGGCGGCATTCACCAATCTCAGCCGCGATCACCTCGATTATCACGGCGATATGGCGGCATATCTGACCGCGAAGCTTCGGCTCTTTTCCGAAGTGCTCGCGACGGATGGCACCGCCGTCGTCTGGGCGGATGACGTCGAAAGCGCCCGCGTCATCGATCTGGCGCATGCGCGCGGGATCAAGCTGATTACGGTCGGCACGCGCGGCGATACGCTGCGGCTCGTCGATCGCGATCCGACCTTGCTGGGGCAGGGGCTGACGATCGAGGCCGATGGGCAAAAACACCAGATTCAGCTGCCGTTGATCGGTGCCTATCAGGCGGCGAACGCGCTCGTCGCGGCGGGCCTGGTCATCGCGAGCGGCGGCGATGTCACCGCGACGCTGCAGGCGCTCACCCGGTTGCAGCCGGTGCGCGGGCGGCTCGAACGTGCGGTCATCGCGCGCAGTGGCGCCCCGGTCTATGTCGATTATGCCCATACCCCCGACGCGCTCGAAGCCGCGATCGCGGCGCTCAAACCCCATGCGGGCGGGCGGCTGATCACCGTCTTCGGCGCGGGCGGCGACCGGGATCAGGGCAAGCGCGAGGCGATGGGACAGGTCGCGGTCAGCCAGGCCGATCGCGTGATCGTCACCGACGACAATCCGCGCAGCGAAGACGCCGCCGCCATCCGCCGCGACGTGCTGAAGGGTGCAAAGGGTGCGGTCGAGATCGGCGACCGGCGTCAGGCGATCGCCGCCGCGATCCGCGACGCCGGGCATGACGACATCGTGCTGATCGCGGGGAAGGGCCACGAACAGGGCCAGATCGTCGGCGATCTGGTACTGCCGTTCGACGATGTCACCGTCGCACGGGAATGCGCGGCATGAACCTGTGGACCGCCGCCGAAATCGCCGCCGCGACAGGCGGAACCGCCAGCGGCGATTTCGCGGTCGACGGCGTCGCGTTCGACAGCCGGGAAGTCGGTCCCGACGACCTGTTCGTCGCATTGACGGGCGAAACGACCGACGGGCATCGCTTTCTCGATCAGGCGTTCGCGCAAGGCGCGGCTGGTGCGATCGTCAGCCAGCCGACCGATTACCCGCATGTCCTCGTCGCCGACACCTTCGCGGCGCTCAACGACCTCGCCCGCGCCAGCCGCGCGCGAACCTCGGCGCGGATCATCGGCGTCACCGGATCGGTCGGCAAGACCAGCGCGAAGGAGGCGCTGTTCGCCGCGCTCGACCGCGCCGTGCACGCCAAGGTCCATCGCTCGGTCAAAAGCTACAACAATCACACCGGCGTTCCGCTCAGCCTTGCGCGGATGCCCCGCGATGCAGAGCTTGCGGTGTTAGAAATGGGGATGAATCATCCCGGCGAACTCGACGCGCTGACGCGGATCGTACGTCCGCATGTCGCCCTCGTCACCGCGATCGCGCCTGCGCACACCGAATTCTTTCCCGACGAAAGCGCGATCGCGGACGCCAAGGGAGAGATTTTTCGCGGGCTCGAACCCGGCGGCGTCGCGATCCTTCCCCATGACAGCCCGCATCGCGACCGCCTGACCGCGGCAGCCCAACCACATGCGGAGCGGATCGTCACCTTCGGAATGGACAAGGCGGCCGATGTCCATGCGATCGAAGTGATGCGGCTGTCCACGGGGATGAGCTTCGTCACCGCGCGCGTCGGGGAGCGGGAGATCAGCTTCACGCTGTCGCAGCCGGGGCTGCATTGGGTCTCCAACGCGCTCGCGGTGGTCGCGGCGGTCGATGTGGTCGGCAGCGATCTGGGGCTGGCGGGCCTGGCGCTGGCCGATCTTGGCGGGCTTGCCGGGCGCGGCGCGCGTTTCATGGCACCCGTCGCGGGGGGCGATGTCCTCGTCATCGACGAAAGCTACAACGCCAACCCCGCCTCGATGCGCGCGACGCTCGCGGTACTCAGCGAAGAGCCGGGGCGTCACGTCGCGGTGCTGGGCGAGATGCGCGAATTGGGCGATGCGTCACCCGCTTATCACGCCGCGCTCGCCGACCCGATCCTCGCCGCGCGCGCCGATCCGGTGTTGCTCGTCGGCAAAGCGATGACGCCGCTTGCCGAAGCGCTTGAGACAAAAGTTAATATCGTCCATGTGGCCGATGCTGCGGCGGCGCTCGATCGTCTGGTGACGATGCTCGCGCCTGGCGACGCAGTGCTGGTCAAGGGATCCAACGGCGTCGGTCTGTCGCGCGTGGTCGCAGGTCTCAGGGGCGGAAAGACATAGATGCTATATTGGTTGGCCGAGCACCTGGGATTTACCGGGGTCCTCAATCTTATCCGCTATCAATCGTTCCGGACGGGGGCGGCGGTGGCGACCGCGCTGTTGATCGGGCTGATCATCGGGCCGCGCTTTATCGGCTGGTTGCGCGTGCGTCAGGGCAAGGGTCAGCCGATCCGCGCCGACGGCCCGCAAACGCACCTTGCCAAGCGCGGTACGCCGACGATGGGCGGGTTGATGATTCTCACCGCGATGAGCCTCGCGATCCTGATCTGGATGGATCTCAGCAATCCCTATGTCTGGGCGTGCCTGTTTGTGACGCTGGGGTTCGGCGCGATCGGCTTCATGGACGATTACGACAAGGTGCGGAAGGCAAGCACGGCCGGCGTGTCGGGGCGGACGCGGCTGCTGCTCGAATTCCTGATCGCGGGCGTCGCGGCGACGATCATCATGACGCAGAACGGGCCGCACCTCTATTTCCCCTTCACGCAGCGCGTGTATCTGGACCTCGGCTATTTCTACCCATTGTTCGCCGCGTTCACGATCGTCGCATTCGGTAATGCGGTGAACCTGACCGACGGGCTCGATGGTCTGGCGACGATGCCCGTCATCATCGCCAGCGTCGCGTTCATGATCATCGTCTATCTGGCGGGTAACGTGAAGTTCGCGGATTATCTCGGTATTCCGCATGTGCCGCGCGCGGGCGAACTCGCGATATTCTGCGGCGCGGTGGTCGGTGCGGGGCTGGCGTTCCTATGGTATAACGCGCCGCCTGCCGCCGTTTTCATGGGCGACACGGGCAGCCTCGCATTGGGCGGCGCGCTCGGTACGATTGCGGTCGTCGCGCATCACGAGATTGTCCTTGGCATCATCGGCGGGCTGTTCGTCGTCGAGGCGATGAGCGTCATCATTCAGGTTTTCTGGTACAAACGGACGGGCAAGCGCGTGTTCCGCATGGCTCCGATCCACCATCATTTCGAACAATTGGGCTGGAGTGAGCCGACCGTCGTGATCCGGTTCTGGATCATCGCACTCGTCCTCGCGCTCGCCGGCCTCAGCACGCTCAAGCTTCGGTGATCCGCACCGATGCCTGGCGCGGTAAACGCTATGCGGTCCTCGGCCTCGCGCGGTCGGGGCTGGCCAGCGTGCGGGCGCTGGCGGCGGCGGGCGCGCATGTCGTCGCCTGGGACAATGCTGCCGACGCGCGCGCGAAAGCGGAGGGGATCGACGGCGTCATCGTCCACGATCCCGAAACGCTCGACCTTGCGGGCGCGGCGGGTGTCGTCGTCTCGCCGGGCGTCCCGCTCAACACCCATCCGCTCGCGGCAACGGCACGCGCGGCGGGGGTGCCCCTGATCGGCGATATCGAGCTGTTTGCCGAAGCGCGCGCCGACCTGCCCCCACATCGCGTCGTTGGCATCACCGGCACCAACGGTAAATCGACGACGACCGCGCTCGTCCATCACATCCTGAAAACCGCAGGCGTTCCGACGTTGATGGGCGGCAATATCGGGTTGCCGATCCTCGGTCAGGAGCCGCTGGCCGAAGGCGGGGTCTATGTCCTCGAACTGTCGAGCTATCAGCTCGACCTGACGCAGACGCTCGATTGCGATGTCGCGGTGCTGCTCAACATCACCCCCGATCATCTTGATCGCTATGCCGGGTTCGACGCCTATGCCGCATCGAAGGCGCGGCTGTTCGCGATGCAGGCCGCCGACCATGACGCGGTGATCGGAATCGGTGATGCGCCCTCCGCCGCGATCGCCCGCAGGCTGTCGGCGCGCGGCGAACATCTCACCAAGATTTCGCCCGGCGTCTGCATGGACCAGTCACGCTGGCCCTCGCTGCAGGGGCCGCATAACGCGCAGAACGCGCTCGCCGCGATCGCGGTGTGCAAGGCGCTGGGCCTCGACGAAAGCGCCATCGATCGCGGGCTCGAAAGCTTCACGGGCCTGCCGCACCGGATGGAGCGCGTGCGCGAGGTCGCGGGCGTCGCCTATGTCGACGATAGCAAGGCGACCAACCCCGAAAGCACCGCACCCGCGATCGGCGCGTTCGACCGCGTCCACTGGATCGTCGGTGGGCGGGCCAAGGGCGATGATCTCGACGCATGCAAACCCTATTTCGACCGTATCGTGCGCGCCTACACGATCGGGGAGGCGGGACCGCGTTTCGCCGATCTGCTCGGCGCGGTGATGCCCGTCGAGCGGTGCGAGACGCTGGCCGTCGCGGTCGCGCGTGCCGCCGATGCGGCAAAGCCCGGTGAGACGGTGTTACTCTCGCCCGCCTGTGCTAGTTTCGATCAGTTCCGCGATTACGAGGAGCGCGGTGCCGCGTTCCGGCGGGCAGTGGAGGCGTTGTCGTGACCGATATCAGGGCTCAGCGACCCGGCGGCTTGATCGCCAAGGTGAAGCAGCGCGGCGGGCGTGGCGATCGGTCGCCGCTCGGCACGTGGTTCTGGGACATCGACCGGATGCTGTTGCTGCTGACGCTGTTTCTCATCGCGATCGGCCTGATCGCGGTGGCGGCGGCGAGCCCGGCGACGGCGGTGCGGTATTCGGGGGAGCATCACAAGTTGACCCCGCTTTATTATTTCTGGCGTCAGCTGATGTGGGTCGGCCTATCGCTCCCCGTGCTGTTCGGCGTGTCGATGCTGCCCGTGCCGACCGCGCGGCGCATGGCGCTGGTTGGGGCGGCGGTGTTTTCGCTGCTGCTCGTGCTCACTCCGTTGATCGGTGCCTCCCATAACGGCGCGCGGCGCTGGATCGGTGTCGGGATCGCCGAATTTCAGCCGTCCGAATTTCTCAAGCCGATGTTCATCGTCGCAACCGCGTGGATATTGTCGCTGAAGGCGAAGGATCAGGAACTGCCCACGGTGGTCATCACCGGGGGATTCACCGCGCTGATCGCGACCGCATTGATGCTTCAGCCCGATTTCGGCCAGACGGTGATTTTCTGCGCCGTATGGATGGCGTTGTTGATGATCGCCGGAACACCCGCAAAAATCCTCGGTACGATCGTCGGGATGGTCCCGGTCGGGCTCGTCGCGGCCTATATGTTCTACAGTACCGCGCGAAACCGGATCGACGCGTTCCTGTTTCCGGGTGTCGAGGGGGAGGGTGCGGCCGATCATTTCCAGGTCAATGCCGCGCATGCGACGCTGACCGCAGGCGGCTGGACCGGGACGGGGCCGGGCGCGGGACAGGCGAAATTCGGCCTGCCTGAGGCGCATACCGAC
>JAPKCG010000519.1 GCA_028823055.1 Sphingomonas bacterium | reverse complement strand
TGATCTTCATCCTGATCGGCGGGCGGGAGGCGAATACGCCGATCCTGACGGTGCTGGAGGCGGCGGCGGCGGCGACGGTGCTGAGCCTGATCGGACGCGCGACGGCGGTCTATCCCGTCATGATGGCGTTCGCGAAGACCCGGCTGGCAGTGCCATGGGCTTATAAACACGTGCTTTTCTGGGGCGGGTTGCGCGGCGCCCTCGCGCTGGCCCTCGCGCTGGCCCTGCCCGCCACGGTGCCCGAACGGGGGCAGATCATCACCGTCGCGTTCGCGGTCGTCGCCTTTTCGATCTTCGTGCAGGGACTGACGATGCCGCCGCTGATCCGCTGGCTCGGGCTGATCCGCAAGGACGACGAGCCCGATACACTGCATTAGGGCCCGATACGCTGCATTAAGGAATCAGCACGGTGTCGATCGCGTCGGGCAGCGTGTCGGGATAGTCGAGCGTGTAATGGAGCCCGCGGCTTTCGTGGCGGTGGAGCGCGCTGCGCACGATGAGATCGGCGGTCTGCAGCAGGTTGCGCAGTTCGATCAGGTCGGGCGTGACGCGGAAATGGCCGTAATATTCGGCGACTTCGTCATGCAGCAACTTGATCCGGTGCGCGGCGCGTTCGAGCCTTTTGGTCGTGCGGACGATGCCGACATAATTCCACATGAAGCGGCGGATTTCGGTCCAGGTCTGCTGGATCACCACCTCTTCGTCCGAATCGGTGACCCGGCTTTCGTCCCAGGCGCGGATCGGTGGCGGCGCGGGCAGTTCGTCCCAGCGCGCGACGATGCTCTTGGCGGCGGCCTCCCCGAACACGAAGCATTCGAGAAGGGAGTTGGACGCGAGCCGGTTCGCGCCGTGCAGCCCGCTTTCGGTGCATTCGCCCGCCGCATAGAGGCCGGGCAGGTCCGTGCGGCCGTCACTGTCGATGACGACCCCGCCGCAGGTGTAATGTTGTGCGGGCACGACGGGGATCGGCCCGGTCGTCATGTCGATGCCGAGCCCAATCAGCTTTTCATGGATATTGGGGAAATGGCCCTTCACGAAATCGGCGGGCATGTGGCTGATGTCGAGATGGACGTAATCGAGGCCATAGCGTTTGATTTCGGCATCGATCGCGCGCGCGACGACATCGCGCGGGGCCAGCTCCATGCGTTCGGGGTCATAGAATTCCATGAACCGCGCGCCCGTGGTCGGGTTGATCAGCCGACCGCCCTCGCCGCGCACTGCCTCGGTAATCAGGAAATTCTTGACGTCGAGATTGTAGAGGCAGGTCGGGTGGAACTGCATCATTTCCATGTTCGATACGCGGCATCCCGCGCGCCATGCCATCGCGATACCGTCGCCGGTCGCTCCACGCGGCGCGGTCGAGAACAGATAGGTCCGCCCCGCGCCGCCCGTCGCCAGGATCGTGGCGCGCGCGGTGAACAGGCCGACGCTGCCGCTGTCCTTGTCGACCGCATAGACGCCCCAGACATGGCCCGCGCCCGAATAGCGTTGCTCGTGGCGGCTCGTCGCGAGGTCGATCGCGACCTGATTGGGGACGAGCGTGATGTTGGGATGTGCCTCGGCGGCGCGCTGCAGCGCCTCCTGCACCGCCCAGCCGGTGGCGTCGGCGACATGGACGATACGGCGGTGCGAATGGCCGCCCTCCCGCGTCAGATGCAGCGCACCTTCTTCCTTGGCGAAGGGGACGCCGAGTTCCTCCAGCCGGTGGATCGCGGCGGGCGCGTTTTCGATGACGAATTCGACGATGTTGCGATCGTTCAATCCCGCGCCCGCGATCATCGTATCCTCGATGTGCGATTCGAACGTGTCGCCGGGTTCGAGGACGGCGGCGATCCCGCCCTGTGCCCAGGCGGTCGACCCTTCGTGGAGCGCTCCCTTCGCGAGCACGGTGACGGTAAAGCGATCCGCGAGGTTGAGTGCGGCGGTAAGCCCCGCCGCGCCGGAACCGATGATGAGGATGTCGCCGGTCTGGGTCATCGGATCGCTCCGGCGCGGGGCTGCGCGGGCCGAATGGTCCCAAAGGTCGCGGTCCCCGCATGGGGGATCGACCCGGCGGGGCGGCGCGAATGACGTGAAAGCGAGGATGCAGGCGGCGGTGCGAGATCGGACATCGAACCAGTATGGCAAGGATGCGGGCGGTAGGACAGCGGCGAATGGCGGGTGGCCATCGGCGATGGCTTGCGGCTATCGATCCGAACCCGGGTGATGGAGAGGCGAGGAT
>JAPKCG010000081.1 GCA_028823055.1 Sphingomonas bacterium | reverse complement strand
GACAGCACTTCCTTGATCTCGTTCAGCGACTTGCGCCCGAAATTCGGCGTGCGCAGCATCTCGGCTTCGGTCTTGCCGACCAGATCGCCGATATAGATGATGTTGTCGTTCTTGAGACAATTGGCCGAACGCACCGACAGTTCGAGTTCGTCGACCTTCTTGAGCAGGTAACGGTTGATCTGTTGCGTGTCGCCATCCGCATCGCCCTCGGCGGGAGCGGCCGCATGACCGACCGGTGCCGACGAGCGCGGCAATGCCGAATCGTCGAAATGAACGAACAGCGCGAGCTGGTCCTGCAGGATGCGACCGGCATAGCCAACCGCGTCCTCGGGCGTAATCGTGCCGTCGGTTTCGATCGTCAGCGTCAGCTTGTCATAGTCGAGATCCTGCCCGACGCGGGTCGGATCGACCTTGTACGACACCTGACGAACCGGCGAATACAGCGCATCGACCGGGATCAGGCCAATGGGCGCATCGACGGGACGGTTGGCGGTGGCGGGCACATACCCCTTACCGACATCCGCGGTCAGTTCCATGTTTAGCGTCGCACCCTCATCGAGATGGCAGATCAACAAATCGGGGTTCATCACCTCGATATCGCCCGATACCGCGATGTCACCGGCGGTGACATTGGCAGGGCCGGTCGCCGACAGCTGGAGCCGCTTCGGGCCTTCACCCTGCATGCGGATCGCGATCTGTTTGACGTTGAGTACGATGTCGGTGACATCTTCACGGACGCCCGCGAGGCTCGAGAACTCGTGAAGCACATTCTCGATCTTGATCGAGGTGACTGCGGCACCCTGGAGCGAAGAAAGCAAAACGCGACGAAGCGCGTTGCCGAGCGTCAGGCCGAAGCCCCGCTCGAGCGGTTCGGCGATGAACGTCGCCTTGCGCTTGCCATCGCCACCAGACTTCTTTTCGAGGCCGCTGGGCTTCTTCAGTTCCTGCCAGTTCTTTGCGTTGACAGACACGTGTGTCCCCTAAGGTGTTGGGCCGGAACGGGGGCTGTCCCAGCCTGGATAAAAAACGCGTCGGCTCGTCAGCCGGCGCGGTAGAACGCAGCCGGCGTGTTAGACGCGGCGACGCTTCGACGGACGAACGCCGTTATGCGGGATCGACGTCACGTCACGGATCGACGTGATCTGGAAACCGACCGCCTGCAACGCGCGAAGCGCCGATTCGCGACCAGACCCCGGACCCTTGACCTCGACCTCGAGCGTCCGAACGCCATGTTCGGCGGCCTTCTTGCCCGCATCCTCTGCTGCGACCTGCGCGGCATAGGGCGTCGATTTACGGCTTCCCTTGAAGCCCATCGTGCCGGCCGACGACCAGCTGATCGCATTGCCCTGGGCATCGGTGATCGTGATCATCGTATTGTTGAAACTGGCGTTCACATGCGCGACACCAGATGTAATATTCTTGCGCTCGCGGCGGCGAATACGCTGCGGTTCACGTGCCATTGAAAATTCCTGACCTTATCTCTCAAGCGTGGACGCTGAGGTGAAGTTGACGACTCTTACACGGAATCGGCAATTGCCCTTCCGCCCTATCGGGGAGTCCTCGACTTACTTCTTCTTACCTGCGATCGGCTTCGCCTTGCCCTTGCGGGTGCGCGCGTTGGTGTGCGTCCGCTGGCCGCGGACCGGAAGGCCCCGGCGATGACGCAACCCACGATAGCAGGCGAGATCCATCAGCCGCTTGATATTCATCGACACTTCACGACGAAGATCGCCTTCGACCCGATAATCGGCGTCGATTGCTTCGCGGATCTGCAGAACTTCCTGATCGGTAAGGTCCTGGACACGACGCTCGGGCGCGATGCCGAGCTTGGTGGTGATTTCCTTGGCCTTCGTGTTACCGATGCCGTGGATATAGGTCAGCGCAATCACCACGCGCTTGTTGGTCGGGATATTGACACCCGCGATACGTGCCATGAAATTTATTCTCCTAGCTCCACGGGGTCGGCATGGCCGCACGAGCCCCATCTCTTAGCAATGATCCGAATCACCAGTCCCTTAACGCACAAACGCGGCGTGCGCATAGTTGCGCCGCCGGGAACCGGTAGTTCGGAGTAGGGAGCAGTTAAGCCGCGGACCCGCCGCTGTCAAGCGATGCCCAGCGTGGCAGCACAATTCGCGCGATCAGCCCGGGGGCGTTGTCGGCCAGCTCATACTGCCCACCATGGAGCCGCGCGACTGCCTCGATCAACGCCATGCCCAGTCCCGCCCCCGGCGTCGTGCGCGCGGCATCGAGCCGGCCGAAGCGCTTGAGGGCCACCGCGCGATCCGCCTCGGCAATCCCCGTGCCTCGATCCTCCACCTGAATCCAGATTTCCTCAGGTCGTTCGCACAGGCGCAGCATGACCGACCGCCCCGATGATGCGTGCTTGAGCGCATTGTCGATCAGATTCGCGATCGCCTGGCTCAGCAATTCGCGGTGAAGCATCATTGCCTGGGGTGCCGCCTCGATCGCGACATCGAACGTCATTCCGGCATCCTCCGCAACGGGTTCGTACAATTCCGCGATCTCCTCGATCAAGGCGGCGGGCGAGACGTTGCTGAATCGATCACGGGACACCGATTCGGATCGGCTGATTTCGATCGCGGTCGTCAGCATTCCCATGACGAGATCGGTTTCGACGAGCAGATTGTTGAGCGCCGCATCGCGCTGCATCGGGTCGGCGATCAACACCGCCTGTTCGGTCTTCGTCCGCAATCGCGCGAGCGGGGAGCGCAAATCATGCGCCAGGCTGTCGGTGACGACGCGCAGCTCGCCCATCAACCCTTCGACCTTGCCGAGCATCGCGTTGAGCCGCGCCGCTAGCCGGTCGAACGCATCGCCCCTGCCCGCACCGGTCGACACGCGGCGACTGAGATCGCCCTGCCCCGCCGCCTCGATCACGGCGGCGATCCGGTCGAGCCGCCTGCCGACATAGCGCGCAAGGACCAGTCCCGCGCCGACGCCCAGCAACAGGCTCATCACCACCGCCAGCATGATCGCGCGTTCGATCGCATGTTGTTCGGCCTGGACCAGATCAAGGCTTCGCCCCGTCAACAGCCAATGTCGGCCAATCGGATGCAGGGCATAGCCGACATCGCGCGTCGCGCTGTTGCCATCGATATCGACGACACGAAAGCTGGTCGGTACCAGCGCGATATGCGGCCGCGACGGCGAGAAGCCGAACATGCGACGCCCCTTACTATCGAGCACCGCGAGCAACAGCGAAACGTCGCCCGGCGCACGCGCACCTTCGATCGAGGCGACCACCGCCCGCATCCCGCCAGACCGATAGAGCGCACGCATCGCATCCGATTTCTCGATCGTTTCGCGCCGGACGGTGGCGATCGCGACATCGCTGGTCTGTCGCCAGACGAAGCCGACGATGACCAGATTCGACACCAGTGCGAGCGCGATCGACAGCAACGCGATCCGCGCGGTGACCGACAGCCGCATTAGGTGTGCCCCGACGCGATGGTCAGGCGGATTCGAGCGCGAGCCGGTATCCCGCACCGCGAACGGTATGCAGGATCGGCGCGCCGAACCCGTCCTCAATCTTGCGACGAAGCCGACCGATATGCACATCGACGACGTTCGAGCCCGGATCGAAATGATAATTCCAGATCTTCTCCAGCATCATCGTCCTCGTCACGACCTGCCCCGCATGGCGCGCGAGGAATTCAAGCAAGTTGAATTCACGCGCGCCGAGCGGGATCGCGCGGCCCGCGCGGGTCACCACCCGCGACAGCAAGTCGATTTCGAGATCGCCGACCGCAAGCTTGGTCTTCTGCGGCTCGGCGACGGCGCGGTCGGAGCGGCGGACCAGTGCATCGATCCGCGCGGACAACTCGGCGAAACTGAACGGCTTGCACAGATAATCGTCCGCGCCCGCTTTCAACCCATCGACCCGATCGTCGACGGCGGCGAGCGCGGACAGGACGAGGATCGGTGTCGCGATCTTGGCGGCGCGGATCGCGCTGACCATCGACAATCCGTCCAGACCGGGCAACATCCTGTCGGCGATGATGAGGTCGAATATGCCCTCGCTCGCGAGGAATAGGCCGTCACGTCCATCCTTGCAGGCTTCGACCGAATAGCCCGCCTCGGCGAGCCCTTTGGCGAGATAGGCCGAGGTGGAACTATCGTCTTCGACAATCAGGATTTTGCGGCTCATCTTCGACACCTTCTCCTGCCACATACGGAAAAAGCCGGCAGAAAGCACGCTTTCCACCGGCTTCCATCGGCACCCCCGGGAGTGATGGGCACCGATCCGATTGGCCGCGGTCCGCTGGCCGTGAGACTGGCCTAAACGCTTGCATCACGCATCGCGATGACCCGTCGATGACAGTTTTGTCATGCCGCTCGTCGACATCGGTCATCATGGTCAGCCCGCCATCGATGTGACCGCGTCAAGCGAGGGATCAATCCCGTCGAATATCCAGGCGAGGCCTTCGTCGCGGGACTCCACCAGCCGTACATAGGGTTGTGTAAACAATCGGCGGATCTGCATCCTGACCGGAGACGAGCCCGTCAGGATCGCGATCGCACGGGCCTTGCGCATCGTCGCTTTTTGCGATGCCATCATCGCAACTGTCTCCTGCGGCTGGATCGGCGCATCAACGACATGGAAGAACATAACGTAACTGGATGCCGATTGCAGCGCCACCATTGCCTGATTCAGTTCGGCCACATAGCGCGCGGCCTCGTCACCAGCGATCAACCCTCGCACCAGAACATCGACCAGTGCGCGATCGGTATCGACGGTCATTTGAAACATGTTCACCCCTTCTCGACACCGATTATCAGTGGTCCGTGGACAAGGGGTAAACATCCTGGAAACCTATTACCGATCCAGGATAACGTCGATCTGATCGCCGACGACCGCGATATCCGCCATCCCGTCGATACGAGTCACCAGACCACGCGCATCATAAATCGGCAGAATCGGTGCCGTCTTCTTGCGATACTCTTCCATCCGCGTGCGGACGGTTTCGGCATTGTCATCGGGTCGCCGCTTGAATTCGGTCGATCCGCAGACATCGCATTCGCCGAGCTTCACGGTCGGTTTGAAGACGTCATGATAGCCCGCACCGCATTGGGCGCAGGTAAAGCGGCCGACGATCCGTTCGATCAGCGCGGCCTCGTCGACTTCCAGCTCGATGACATGATCGAGCGTCCGTCCGCGCGACGACAGCAATCCGTCGAGCGCCTCGGCCTGCGCCGCGGTGCGGGGGTAGCCGTCGAAGATCACGCCGGTCGACGCATCGAGCGTGTCAAGCTGTTCGCCGATGATGCCCGAAACGATCGCGTCCGAGACGAGTTCGCCAGCTTCCATGACCGCTTTCGCCTTCAGCCCGACGGGTGAACCCGCCTTGACTGCGGCGCGCAGCATGTCGCCCGTGGATAGCTGAACCATCCCGCGCTTTTCGACAAGCCGGCTCGCCTGCGTACCCTTGCCCGCCCCCGGCGGCCCCAACAAAATGATATTCACGCGAACGCTCTCCCTCGTTCGTGGTCAATGGCCCCGAAGGGATTTAGCGAAGGCGGCCGCCCTTAAGCTTCGCCTTCTTGATCAAATCGCCATATTGGTGCGCCAATAAATGCGACTGGATCTGCGTCACCGTATCCATCGTCACATTGACGACGATCAGCAAGCTAGTGCCCCCCAGATAGAACGGAATCGACAGCGCCGAAACCAGCCATTCGGGGATGAGGCAGATCGCGGTCAGATACGCCGCACCGATCACCGTGATCCGCGTCAGGACGTAATCGAAATAGGCCTCGGTATTCTTGCCTGGACGAATGCCGGGAATGAACCCGCCATAACGCTTCAGATTGTCCGCGGTCTCTTCCGGATTGAAGACGACGGCGGTGTAGAAGAACGAGAAGAAGATGATCCCCGCGCCGTAGAGCAGCATGTAAACCGGGCTGCCATGCTGAAGATATTGATTGAGGGTGATGATGAAATCACCCCATTTCGACGCCCCCGCCACGCGTTGCCCGGCGAATTGGCTTATCGTCAGCGGCATCAGCAACAGCGACGAAGCGAAGATCGGCGGAATGACGCCCGCGGTATTGATCTTCAGCGGCAGATGGCTGCGGTCGGCCTGCATCCCGCGCTGCGTTTGGCGTTTGGGATATTGGATCAGGATACGGCGCTGCGCGCGTTCCATGAAACAGATGAACAGGATCAGCACCGCGACCGCGACGACGATCCCGATCAGCTTGGCCGGATCGACGCTGCCCGATCGGCCACCCTCCATCAGATTGACCAGCGTCGTCGGCAGATGCGCGACGATGCCCGCCATGATGATGAGCGACACGCCGTTGCCGATGCCGCGGCTGGTAATCTGCTCACCCAGCCACATCAGGAACATCGTTCCCCCGATCAGTGAAATGACCGCCGCGATGCGGAATGCCATGCCCGGTTCGATCACGGCCTGCATGCCGTTCGACGCACCCAGAGCTTCGAGCCCGACCGCGATGAAATAGCCCTGCACCGCGGTCAGACCGACGGTGCCGTAGCGCGTATATTGGTTGAGCTTCTTGCGCCCGCTCTCGCCTTCCTTCTTGATCGCGGCGAGCGTCGGCGACAGCGAGGTCGCAAGCTGCACGACGATAGAAGCCGTAATATACGGCATCACGCCAAGCGCGATCAGGCTCATCCGACTGAGCGACCCACCGGAGAAGGTGTTGAAGAAATCGAGGACGCCGCCCGTCGTGCGTTGCGACAATTCGTTGAGAACTGTCGGATCGATGCCCGGCAGCGGCACATAGCTGAGCAAGCGGAAAACGATCAGCACGCCCACCGTGAACCACAGTCGCTTCTTGAGATCGGTCGCCTTCGAGAATTTCGAAAGGCTGACGCCTTGCGCCATTTTATCGGCTGCGGATGCCATTACGTCATCTATCCTGGAAACAAAGAACGGCGGGATGCGTCTGTCCCGCCCCGCCGCTCATATAGGCGCAGAAGCGCGCTTGTCTAACCCGGTGTCGTGTCGATCGCCGCTTCGCCCCCAATTTACGAGAACGAACGCGGCCACCGACAACGTGTCAGGCCTTTGCGAACGACGCCTTGTGCGCCGCACGCTCCTTGTACTTGACGCCCTTCTTGGCGGCTGCCTTTTCAGCGGCAGGCACGAATTCGATGACGTTGACCGAACCGCCAGCCTTTTCGACTGCCTCGATAGCGCCCTTCGATGCGCCCGCGACGGTGAAGTTCAGCTTCGCCGAAATCTCACCCTTGCCGAGCAAACGGACGCCGTCCTTGCCGCCACGCGCCAGACCAGCGGCCTTCAGCGCATTATGGTCGAGATCGGTGCCGGTCAGCTTGCCCGAATCAATCGCTTTCTGGATCGATCCAACATTCACCTCGGCGAAATCCTTCGCGAAGATGTTGTTAAAGCCACGCTTCGGCAACCGCATGTGGAGCGGCATCTGGCCGCCTTCGAACCCGGCGATCGAGACGCCTTCACGGCTCTTCTGACCCTTCTGGCCACGCCCGGCGGTCTTGCCCTTGCCCGACCCGATACCACGGCCGACACGGATCTTGCCCTTGCGGGCACCATCATTGTCGCGGATTTCATTGAGTTTCATGTCTGCACTCGCTTTCGCTTTGTTCGCGCTAATAAATGAGGAAGGGGGCCATTAGCCCCCCGCCCCGCATTTGTCACTGGTCAGATGAAGGCTTCAGCCTTCGACCGACACCATATGCCGCACCTTGCGGATCATCCCGCGAACTTCGGGGGAATCCTCCAGCTCGCTGGTCCGGTGCATCTTGTTGAGGCCGAGGCCGATCAGCGTCTGACGCTGGTCCTTCTCACGGCGGATCGGCGAACCGGTCTGCGTTACCTTGATTGTCGCCATGTCAGATTACTCCGTCACTGCCGCGGCATCAGCCTCGGCAGTCTGCGACCCGCCACGGCCCAGCAAGTCGGCGATCTTCTTGCCGCGACGCTGTGCCACCGCCTTCGGGCTCGTCTGGTCGCCCAGTGCCTCGAAGGTCGCGCGGATCATGTTGTAGGGGTTCGACGTACCGACCGACTTCGTCACGACATCGGCAACGCCGAGCGATTCGAAGATCGCGCGCATCGGGCCGCCCGCGATGATGCCGGTGCCCTGGGGCGCCGAACGGAGCGTCACGCGGCCTGCGCCGAAGTGACCGTTGCCGTCATGGTGGAGCGTACGCCCATCCTTGAGCGGAACGCGAACCATTGCCTTCTTGGCGGCTGCGGTTGCCTTCGAAATTGCCTCGGGCACTTCGCGCGCCTTGCCATGACCAAAGCCGACGCGCCCCTTGCCGTCGCCGACGACGACGAGTGCGGCGAATCCGAAACGCTTACCGCCCTTCACCGTCTTCGACACGCGGTTGATGTGAACGAGCTTTTCGATCAGCTCTTCGCCACCATCGTCCATGCCGGGACCGCCGCGACCGCGGCCGTCACGACCGCGACCACCGTCACGGCCACCACGACCACCACCGCCGCCGGGACCGCCACGACCGCGACCACCGCCGCCACCCGGACCACCGCGACCGCGACCGCCGCCACCCTGGCCCTGATAGCCGCCCTGGCCACCGGCACCCTGGCCACCCGTCGAGGGAGCACCAGCGCCGGGAGCCGGCGTGATGTCCTGCTGCGTCGTTTCCGGCTTCAGCACCATTTCAGGCTGGTTGCCTTCGCCCGTCGTGTTCTCGTCAGCCATATCTTAAAACTCCAGTCCGGCTTCACGCGCGGCATCCGCCAGCGCCTTGACCCGGCCGTGATAGAGGAAGCCGCCACGGTCGAAGACGACCTGCGTCACGCCAGCGGTCTTGGCCGCTTCGGCCAGACGCTTGCCCACCGCGCTGGCGGCTTCGACATTCGCGCCTGACTGGCCACGAACGTCCTTTTCGAGCGTCGAAGCCGATGCCAGCGTGCGACCCTGCGCGTCGTCGATGACCTGCGCATAGATGTGCTTGCCCGAACGATGCACCGACAGGCGCGGACGGGTGCCGGCCCGCGCCCGAAGCGCGGTACGGTTGCGGCGGCGCCGCTTCTCGAACAGAGATAGACCCTTGGTCATTACTTCTTCTTCCCTTCCTTGCGGAAGATGAACTCGCCATCATATTTGATGCCCTTGCCCTTGTAAGGCTCGGGCTTGCGCCAGCGGCGGATCTCGGCGGCCAGCTGGCCGACCTTCTGCTTGTCCGATCCACTGATCTCGATGGTCGTGGCGTCAGGCGTCTTCACCTCGATGCCCTCGGGCACGTCGACGTTGACATCATGGCTGTAACCGAGCTGCAAGCGCAGATTGCGTCCCTGCGCCGCGGCACGATAACCAACGCCGTTGATCAGCAGCTTCTTGGTGAAGCCATCGGTCACGCCGGTGATCAAGTTCTGCACCAACGTCCGCTGCATGCCCCAGAATGCCCGGGCCTGCTTGGTATCGTTGGCCGGCTGCACCGAAATGCCGCCATCTTCCAGCGTGTAGTTGATCTCATCGCGCATCGCGAGGCTCAGGGTGCCCTTCGGCCCCTTCACGTTCAGCGTCTTGCCGTCGATCGTGGCGGTCACGTTGCCCGGAACGGTAACCGGACGTTTGCCAATGCGGCTCATCAGAATACCTCCGCAAGCACTTCGCCGCCGACATTCTGTTCGCGCGCTTCCGCGTCGGACAGAACGCCACGTGGCGTCGAGACGATCGTGATACCAAGGCCATTCATGACCCGCGGCAACGCCTGCGAACCGGAATACACCCGACGGCCAGGCTTCGAAACGCGCGCGACATGCTTGATCGCGGGCTGACCCTCGAAATATTTCAGCTCGATGCGGACACCCTTGGCGGGGCCCATTTCTTCATCGCTGTAACCACGGATATAGCCTTCGCGCTGCAACACGTCGAGGACGCGGATACGCAGCTTCGACGCGGGCGAGAGGACAGAGTCCTTCTTAGCGCGCTGGCCGTTGCGGATGCGGGTGAGCAGGTCACCCAGTGGATCGGTCACTGCCATTATATGATCCTTACCAGCTCGACTTCGTGACGCCCGGGATCAGGCCCTTATTGGCCAGTTCGCGGAGCTGAATACGGCAAAGCCGGAATTTGCGGTAATAGGCGCGCGGACGGCCCGTGATCTCGCACCGATTACGGATACGCGTCGGGTTTGCGTTGCGCGGAATTTCCGCCATCTTGAGACGAGCGATCAGCCGCTCACCCTCATCGAGCGAGGTATCGTTCGCGATGGTCTTCAGCGCCGCATATTTGCCGGCATACTGCTTGACCATGCGCTTGCGACGCTCGTTCTTATTCACCGAACTCAGTTTCGCCATGGACTTAAGCTCTCTTCTTCGAATTCAACACAGTGACGGTCATGCCGCCTTCTTCTCGTCGCCGGCCTCTTCCTCGATCGGGAAGGGGAAACCAAACAGACGCAGCAGCTCACGCGCTTCGTCATCGGTCTTCGCGGTCGTCGTGACGATCACATCCATGCCGCGAATCTTTTCGATCCGGTCATAGTTGATTTCAGGGAACACCAGCTGCTCCTTCAGGCCGCAGGCATAATTGCCACGTCCGTCGAAGCTTTTGGGGTTCAGGCCGCGAAAGTCGCGAACGCGCGGCAGCGCGATCGTGATGAAGCGGTCGAGAAACTCGTACATCCGCTCACGACGAAGCGTGACCTTGACGCCGATCGGCATGCCTTCACGCAGCTTGAACTGCGCGATCGACTTCTTCGCCTTCGTGACGACGGGCTTCTG
>JAPKCG010000518.1 GCA_028823055.1 Sphingomonas bacterium | reverse complement strand
GGCGGCGATCCTGAAAAGATCAACCCGCAGGTTCCCGTCCATCTCGTCATCGACCACAGCGTCATGGTGGACGAATTCGGCACGCCGCAGGCGTTCGAAGACAATGTCGAGCTGGAATATCAGCGCAACATGGAACGCTATGAATTCCTCAAATGGGGGTCGAAGGCGCTCGACAATTTCTCGGTCGTCCCCCCCGGCACCGGCATCTGCCATCAGGTGAACCTCGAATATATCGGCCAGGCGGTCTGGTCGTCGAAGAGCGTCGGCGCGAATGGCGACGACACGATGATCGCCTATCCCGACACGCTCGTCGGCACCGACAGCCACACGACGATGATAAACGGCCTCGGCGTGCTAGGCTGGGGCGTCGGCGGGATCGAGGCGGAGGCCGCGATGCTCGGCCAGCCCGTGTCGATGCTCATCCCCGAAGTCGTCGGCTTCAAGCTGACCGGCAAGCTGGCCGAGGGCATCACCGCGACCGATTTGGTGCTGACCGTAACGCAGATGCTGCGCGCCAAGGGCGTCGTCGGGCGCTTCGTCGAATTCTTCGGCCCTGGCCTTGCCAGCATGAGCCTCGCCGATCGCGCGACGATCGCCAATATGGCGCCCGAATATGGCGCTACGTGCGGATTCTTCCCGATCGACGACCGCACGCTCGACTATATGCGCCTGACCGCGCGGTCGGAAGAGAATGTCGCGCTGGTCGAGGCCTATGCCAAGGAAAATGGCTTCTGGCGCTTCGACGACATGGCCGATCCGATCTTCACCGACACGCTCGAACTCGACATGGGTTCGGTCGTCCCCAGCCTTGCCGGGCCGAAGCGGCCGCAGGACAAGGTCACGCTCGATCACGTCGATGACGAATTCAACCGCGACCTGGCCTCCGTCTACAAGAAGGACGCGCCCGCGCGGGTCGCGGTCGAGGGCAAGGACCATGACATCGGTGACGGCGATGTCGTCATCGCCGCGATCACCAGCTGCACCAACACGTCGAACCCCTCGGTCCTCGTCGCCGCGGGCCTCGTCGCGCGCAAGGCACGGGCGCTGGGACTGACCCGCAAGCCGTGGGTCAAGACCAGCCTCGCCCCGGGGTCGCAGGTCGTCACCGACTATCTCGACAAGGCGGGCCTGACCGAGGATCTGAACGCCCTGGGCTTCAACCTCGTCGGCTATGGCTGCACGACCTGCATCGGCAATTCCGGCCCGCTCGCACCCGCGATCTCGTCGGCGATCAACGACAACAACCTCGTCGCCGCATCGGTCCTGTCGGGCAACCGTAACTTCGAAGGCCGGGTCAGCCAAGACGTCCGCGCCAACTTCCTCGCCTCGCCCCCGCTCGTCGTCGCCTATGCGATCAAGGGCAGCGTCGTGACCGACATGGTCACGACACCGCTGGGTCAGGATCAGGACGGCAACGACGTTTTCCTGAAAGACATCTGGCCGACCAACGATGAAGTCCGCACGCTGATGGAAGCCAATATCGACGACGGCATGTTCCGCGACCGCTATGGCAACGTCTATGCGGGTGACGCGCAGTGGAGCGGGATCGACGTGACGGGATCGGATACGTTCGCATGGCGCGCCGGGTCGACCTATGTCGCCAACCCGCCCTATTTCGACGGCATGGGCATGACCCCCGCACCCGTCGGCGACATCATCGAGGCAAAACCGCTCGCGGTGCTCGGCGATTCGATCACGACCGATCACATCAGCCCCGCCGGCAGCATCAAGGCCGACAGCCCCGCCGGCACGTATCTGCAGGAGCATCAGGTCTCCAAGGCCGACTTCAACAGCTATGGCGCGCGGCGCGGCAACCATGACGTGATGATGCGCGGCACCTTCGCCAATATCCGCATCAAGAACGAAATGGTGCCCGGGGTCGAGGGCGGCATGACCAAGTATGAAGGTCAGATCATGCCGATCTATGACGCGGCGATGCGCTTCAAGGCGGACGGCACCCCGCTCGTCGTGATCGCGGGCAAGGAATATGGCACCGGTTCGTCGCGCGACTGGGCGGCGAAGGGCACCAACCTCCTCGGCGTCCGCGCGGTCATCACCGAAAGCTTCGAACGCATCCACCGGTCGAACCTCGTCGGCATGGGCGTGTTGCCGCTCCAGTTCGCCGAGGGCGTGACGCGCCAGACGCTGAAGCTCGACGGGTCGGAAAGCTTCACGATCCGCGGCGTCGCCGACATCCGCCCGCGTCAGGACGTCGAGGTTCTCCTCA
>JAPKCG010000517.1 GCA_028823055.1 Sphingomonas bacterium | reverse complement strand
TGATCGTCGTTGCGGATGCCGCCGGTGATCGTCAGCGGCGCGATCGGGGTCACGATCGCCTGTCCGTAAAAGCTGGTGATGCCCGTATTGGCAAAGGTCGTGCCATCGTTGAAGCGCATATTCTCCCGCTCCGCGCCCGCGACGATACGCAGCGCGCTCATCGCTTGCCAGTCGCCCTGATAGGTGTAGCGTTCGGACCGGCCACGCCCGATGAACGACGGCGCGGTGCCGAAGGTCGGATCGTAATTGTCGCGATCGATATCGGCGATCGTGAACGCGATCCGGTTTTTGAGCGTACCGATGGTCGCATAGGCTCCGGCATAGCCGTAAAGCTCCTGCGCGGTCGAATATTCGGGCGTGTCGGCGAAGGTGAAGGCCGGCGCCGGGAAGCCGTCGAGATCGGTCCGGCTGTCGGCATAATAGCCGCGCAGGTCGATGCCGAAGCCCGGCGCGAACTCATACCCCAACCGTCCGGTCGCGCCATATTGGCGATAGCCGTCGCGCTCGGAGCCGACTTCGGCGGTCGAGATGCCGTCGCTCTTGAGATAGCCGCCCGTCAGCGCGCCCGACAGGCCGCCTTTCGCACCAGAGACGCCCGCATTCGCATAAAGGCTGTCATAGCGGCCATATTCGACTTGGCCACGCGCTTGCAGCCCCTCGGTCGGGCGCTGCGTCACGATATTGACGACACCGCCGATCGCCTGACTGCCCCAGGGCACCGAATTCGGCCCGCGCAGCACTTCGATCCGGTCGATCGATCCGGCGAGCAGATTGCCGAAATCGAACCCGCCGCCGGGCGAGGAGGGATCATTGACGCGCACGCCATCGATGATCGTCAGCGTCTGTTCGGCCTCCGCGCCGCGCAGCCGCACACCTGTGAAGCCGCCGATGCCGCCGTTGCGCGTGACGGTGACGCCGGGCGTGGTCGCGAGAAGGTCGGCGACCGACACGGTCTGGCGGCGTTCGATCTCGTCACGGGTAATGACGGTGATCGCCTGACCGACCTGATCGGCAGACTGCGCGACGCCGGTCGCGGTGACAACGATGTCGTCATCGGCGGGGGGAGCGACCTGGGCGAGCCCGGGCGTTGCGATCAGCGCGGTGGATAGGAAAAACAGTGACTTCAACATTGGGGCACATCCTTGACGGATCGCCCGCGAACCATCCGCGGGCGACGGATGTCGCTCGCTCGAGGTCGCCCCGGCACGGGGCTCGCTCGTCCGCTCGGGAACTCCCGCCCGCGCGATGGATCGACCGTGAAAGGCAGGTCTCCTGACTCCCGGGTCGATGCCGCCTCCCCACCTTCCCGGGCGAACCCAGTGGTATATCGGGGAGACCGCTATCCGGTCACAGTTGCGGGTACAGCGCCGGTTTTACACCGGCTTCCCTATTCACCCCGTCGCCGGGGACCCTTCACGCCGCCGCCCCTAGCAGACGCGCCCACCGCGTCAACGCGGATCAACGCCGGAAGCTGTAAGTCAGCGCCACGCCGCCCGACAGCTGGTTGCGTGATCCATAGCGCGCGACCACAGGGGAATCGGCGGCATCGCCTGCCAGCCGGTCATATTTGGCATAGCCATAAACGCCCCAGCGCGGGGTGAATTGCTTGATATAGCCTGCGGTTACGCCCACTGCCTGCAAGCCCCCGCCCGCATCATAGACGGGCAATCCCGATCGCGCTGCCGCATCGGGCGTCACGTCGAAATAGGCGCTGTTGAACCGGTCATTGGCGAGCGTGACACGAGGGCCGACCGAAAACAGCCAGTCATCGCCCCCACGCGCGACATAGTCCGCACCGACATTCGCGATCAGTCCGCGGTGACCACCGATACCTTTTCGCACCTCTCCGCGCAGCCGGACGGCAGGCGTCAACGCATATTGGACGAACCCGCCGATCTCGACGGTGAAACCGACCTCCGGCAGCACGCCACCGACATCGCGCGACCGGCGCTTTCCCTGGAGATTGGCCGACGGCCCGATCGAAAACCGGTCGCGGATGAAGAGCGGGATACCGAAACTCTCATCAGCCGCCTCGAACGCATAAGGCTCGCTCCCCTCGGCGCGCGCGACATCGACCAAAGGCCCGATCCGGCCCCCGTCGGCACCGGGATAGCGCGGCGTGATTTGCGGCCCGAGCGCGACGCGATAGCGGGTCTGCGTGCCCCCCGTCTGCGTGCCCCCCGTCTGCGCGCCCGCACAGGTCGGGATCGCGATCATCACCGCGGCGATTT
>JAPKCG010000080.1 GCA_028823055.1 Sphingomonas bacterium | reverse complement strand
TACGGCTTCGCATGTGGGAAAATCGTCCGTCAACGCGGCGAGTTTCAACCCCGTAAACAATCCGATCGGTTGGCCGAGATCGAGCGAGGTCCACGGGAGGTCCTGCGGCCTTCCACGCACCATCGTAAAAACGATCAGTGCCGTACCCGCCACTAACGCGAGCACCACGATCCAGCCGATAACGCGGCGTAGCGCGCGCATCAGCCGCGCTTGGCAACCGAGACGGGCTCGGAGGACACCGGATACCCCAGATCGGCGGGAATGCAGAGGTTCGGTACGCCGTCACGCTCCTCCATATAAGGCGTAATCGTGCGCACCGGATATTTTTGCGCATCGGTGACGGCAGCATCGAAATCGGCATAGAGCGCCAGTCGTTCGAGGTTGCGCCGCGTGGGGAAAATGATCGTGGCGCGGCCCGCATCCGCGTCGTCGAGCAGCGCCTGCGCGGTGGTCCAGCGCAGCCTGACATTTTCCGTTTCATCGACGCTGGCGCAGGGTGCCCCCGCAGGCAAACATGCGAGGAAAAAGCGCGTGTCGAAAATGCGCATGTTGGCGTGCGCGGGCAGCCAGCGTGCAAAGGGGGTGAGCAAATGCGGCGCGAGAACGGTGCCCGCCTCGATCAGCGCCTCGGAAAAATCGGCACCCTCATGCAATTTCGTGCGCAGCGTGGCCAACGCTTCGGATGTCGGCAGCGGGTCGAGTCCGACGGGCAATCCCGCCTCCTCGATCGTTTCGCGGATCGCGGCGACGCGCGATGCGCCATCCTCTTGCGGCCAAAGCTTCGACGCAATGTCGTAATCACCCGGATCGATCCGACCACCGGGAAATACCCACGCGCCACCTGCAAACACCATATGCTTTGCGCGTTCGACCATCAAAATTTCGGGGGGACCATTTTCGACATCGCGAAATATGACCAGGGTTGCGGCGGGAATGGCGGGCTGAACGTTGGACATGAAGAAGCTTAACGCGCGAGTGGCACGTCGGGTCAATCCACTGCCTTGACGATAACGCTAGGCGGGGGAGCCGCCGGGCGGACAGAAGACCGACCCGCCCAGGCTTGGGGGCTGGGCGGGCCGATCATGTCGCACCAAGAGGGGGCATGATAACGACAGACATAGATACGAACGCCCGCGTCCGGCGGATGCGATGACGATGAAACTTTATTTCGGCCCTTTATCGCGGCGGGCCGCATTTAGCGGCGAAAAAGGGGGTGGTGGTGGAGCTGAGGGGAATCGAACCCCTGACCTCTGCAGTGCGATTGCAGCGCTCTCCCATCTGAGCTACAGCCCCGCACCCCGCCGGGTTTCCGCCCGGATCACCGCCATTAGCTTCCCTTTTTGGTCGATGCAATATGGCCGCGAGGCCGCTCGATGGCTAAGCCATTGTCCCGAGCCGTCCCGATCGTGATATGCGATCGGTATCAACCAAAATAGGAGAGAGACTATGGCCAAGGCCTGGACGCTGGCATCGCGCCCGAATGGAATGCCGACACATGAGAATTTTGTGTTGATCGAGACCGACGCGACGTCGCTGAATGATGGCGAAGTTCGGATCGCCAACAGCTGGCTGACCGTCGATCCGTACATGCGCGGGCGGATGAACGACGTCAAAAGCTACACGCCGCCCTTCGCGTTGGGCGAGCCTATGCAAGGCGGCGCGATCGGCGAAGTGGTCGAAAGCAAGTCGGACAAGTTCAAGGTCGGTGACAAGGTCCAGCATTTCGCGGGATGGCGTGACGAAGCGGTGTTACCCGCCGATCAGATCCAGGCGTTGCCACAGATCGATGTCGATCCGCAGGCGTTTCTGGGCCAGCTCGGGATGCCTGGCATGACCGCCTATTTCGGTCTGCTCGATATCGCCGCTGCCAAGGAAGGCGACACCGTCTTCGTGTCCGCCGCGGCAGGTGCGGTAGGATCGACCGTCGTCCAGATTGCAAAGGCGAAAGGATGCCACGTCATCGGATCGGCGGGCGGCGCGGAAAAATGCGCCTGGGTCCAATCGCTCGGCGCGGACGCGGCGATCGACTACAAAGGTGACACGCCGATCGTGAAGGCGCTGGGTCAGGCAGCGCGCAACGGCATCGATGTCTATTTCGACAATGTCGGTGGCGATCACCTCGACGCCGCGCTGGCGCATGCGAACGATCGCGCGCGGTTCGCGATTTGCGGGATGATCGACATCTATAACAGCGGCGCGCCCACCGAATTGCGCTATATCGCAAAGGTGATTGGCGCGCGTATTCGGATGCAGGGCTTTATCGTCAGCGATTTCGCCGACAAGGCCGGTGACTTCTATCGCGACATGGTGGGATGGCTGAAGGACGGCAAGCTGACGCGCGAGGAAACGGTGATCGAGGGACTTGAAAAGACCCCCGATGCGTTTCTCGGCCTGTTCTCGGGCGACAATCGCGGCAAGATGCTCGTCAAGATTTGACGATGTCCCCGCCCCGGCGATCGGCCGGGGCGGGCGTCATCTCAATCCTCGGCCTTCATCGCGTCGATCAATGCCTTGACTTCCTGACTGCGCCCGCGTGGCAGGATAAGGATGTCGTTGCCGCTGGCAACGACGATCAAGTCTGCAACACCGACCATTGCGATCCGCGCGCCATCGCTGTGCACTAGGCAATCATGCGTATCGATCGCGACGACGCGGCCGCGAAATGTGTTGCCCGCCGCGTCACGGTCACTGATCGCATGGAGCGCATCCCAGCTGCCGACATCGTTCCAGCCCATCGCCACCGGCACGACCACGACCCGATCTGCGCGCTCCATCACCGCGTAATCGATCGATTGCGACGGGGAAGCGGCAAATGCCTGCGCGTCGGGGAAAAGGCGCGTGCCCTCACGCCGCGCTGCCGCCATTGCGGCTTGTGCCGCATCGCGCATCGCCGGTTCGAAACGGGCAAGCTCTTCAAGGTAGCGGTCGGCACGAAACAGAAAGATACCGCCGTTCCAGGCATGATCGCCCGATGCGAGCATTTCCTTCGCCTTGTCCAGCGGCGGCTTTTCGATGAAGCGCGCGACGCGATGGACACCGGTGCCGATTTCCTCGCCGATGCGAATATAGCCATAACCGGTTTCGGGCGCGTCGGGTTCGATCCCGAACGTTGCCAGCCAGCCCTGATCAACCAGTGGCAGCGCGGCCACGATCGCGGCATGGAAGGCAGGGACATCGGCGATGACGTGATCCGACGGCATGACCAGCATCACCGTGTCATCGGCACCCGCCGCAACCGCCGCCAACGCAATGGCCGGCGCAGTATTGCGCGCCATCGGTTCGAGGATCAGCACGCTGGGAGGAATGCCGACCGCATGCAGCTGAGCCTCGACCTCGTCGGTATGCGCGGCGTTGGCGACGACGATCGGTGCGGCAAATTGTTCGTCGGCCGTCCGTCGCGCGGTCAGCTGAAGCATCGTCGCCTCCGCCGTCAGCGCGAGCAATTGTTTGGGACGTTGCGCAGTCGACATCGGCCATAGTCGCGTTCCCGAACCGCCCGACAATATGACGGGAACGATAGTCCTGTTGGTCATTGTATCTCCCTGGAAACTTTACATGCGCGGAGCGATAACGCGTGGCAAGCGATCGGGGTCAATGCGAGCATATTCAGTCTTTGTTTGCCATTTTCTGCCAAGTCAGGCTGTCGGAAACCTTTACAGGAGTCCGTCGGGAAGGTTGCACGATGATCAGAGTGTTCAAACATTATCTCCCGCATGCAGTGCTGCTGCTCGGGATCGTCGATGCGCTGTTCCTGATGGTCGCGGGCGAACTGGGATGGGTGATCCGCGCGCACCAGATCGGCATGCATGTGACACCGTTGACGACGCGGCTTCCGCAGCTGATCTCGTTTACCCTGGCGCTCCAGATCGCGCTGATCGCGGTCGGCGGGTATCAGGCCGCCTCCTTCCTGTCGCTCCGCTTCGCGGCGGCCCGGCTGGCGGTGGCGATCGTGCTCGGCACGATATTCCTGTCGATGGTATTCTTTCTGTTTCCGCCACTCGCGCTGTGGCGCTCGAACCTGCTCTACGCAATGCTGCTGGCCATTCTCCTGCTCGTCACGGTTCGTGCGGTGCTTGGCGAGACATTGGGTGGGGAACGGTTCAAACCACGGATCGTCGTCCTTGGTGCCGGTGCCCGCGCGGCACAAATTCGCGATCTGGCCGATCAACCCGGCATTAATTTCGTCGTCGCCGGCTTCGTCGCGATGGGGGAAGTCGACCCAATGGTCGCCGATGCCGCACCGCGTGAACAGATCGACAATCTGGCCGAGCATGTCATCGAATGTCGCGCCACCGAAGTCGTGCTGGCTTTGCAAGAACGGCGCAATGCGTTGCCGTTGAAGGATTTATTGCGCGTCAAGACGACCGGCGTCACCGTCAGCGATATTTCCACCTTCCTCGAACGCGAGACCGGACGGATCGATCTAAATAGCGTCAATCCGTCGTGGCTTATCTTTTCGGACGGTTTTGCCTCGGGACAAATGGTGTCGAGTTTCTTCAAACGCGGTTTCGATATCATCGCCAGCCTGTCGCTGCTGATCTTGACGCTGCCCGTGATCATCGTCTTTGCCATATTGATCAAGATAGAATCGAAAGGCCCCGCCTTTTATCGGCAACGCCGGGTCGGGCTGTTCAACGAGTCGTTCGAAATACTGAAATTGCGATCGATGCGGCAGGACGCCGAAGTCGGCGACACCGCCGTGTGGGCGGCTGAAAAAGACCCCCGTATCACGCGGATCGGGCGGATTATCCGCAAGGTCAGGATCGACGAACTGCCGCAGACCTGGACGGTGCTGAAAGGCGAGATGAGCTTTGTCGGCCCACGCCCCGAACGCCCGCAATTCGTCAGACAGCTCGAAGAAGAACTGCCCTATTATGCGGAGCGACATATGGTGAAGCCCGGTATCACCGGGTGGGCGCAGATCAATTACCCCTATGGCGCCTCGATCGAGGATGCACGGCACAAGCTGGAATATGATCTTTACTATGCCAAGAATTATTCGCCCTTTCTGGATCTTCTGATCCTGATCCAAACGCTGCGTGTCGTGTTGTGGCCGACGGGTGCGCGATGATCGCAGCATTGATTCTCTGGGGCCATGCGCTGGCCGCATTGGCATTCGGGCTGCTGGCGTTTGGACAGACGTGGGGCAGTCGCGGAGGATGGCCGAAAGGCGCGCTGATCGTCGCATTGGCGCTGACCAGCCTGTGGGCGTTGGCGATCGCGGGTCTCGATGCGCACGACATCACGCATCCGATCGTGATCGCGATTCGCAATGTCGGGTGGTTCGTGCTGATGGCGCTCGTCGTGCGGCGGCATAGCGGCAGCGGGATCGCGCTGGCCTCGGTATATGCGGTCGCGATCGGGATGACGGTCGCGAGTGCGGTGTTGGCGCTGGTTGGGACGATGCCGATCGACGCCGCCGGGGTCGAGGCGATCGACCACGCACGCTTCGCCTGCCGGATGATGGAGGCGATCGCGGGGCTGGTGCTGGTTCACCATTTATACGCACATGCGCAGGGCGGCGCGCGATGGCTCACCACCCCCGTCGCGCTGTTGCTGGCCATGCTATGGGGTAGCGACCTCGTCGAAGCCGCGTTCGGATATCTGTCGGGCGAGGCCGCCCCGGCGTTGCTGGCGACGCGCGGGTTCGCGCTGACGCTGATCGCGACGCTGTTCGGCCTCTTCGCGCGCGCCGGCAACGAACGCTCGCTCGCCGTATCGCGCAGCGTCGCCATGCGTGCGCTCGGCGGACTGGCCTTTATCGCTTATGCGTGCGGAACCGTGTTGCTGACTGCCCTTGCTGGAAGAGCGATCGGAGATCATGCCCGGATTGCGCAGACCGCGATCGTTTTCGGGTCCGCGACCGCGCTGATGACCCTGCTTTCGACGCCCTGGCTGCGTGCCTGGACGCGCGTCATGCTTGCCAAGCATCTGTTTCGCCTACGCTACGACTATCGCACCGAGTGGCAGCGGTTCACGCGGACATTGGGAATGCCCGGCCCCGATGCCGACCCGCTCGACCGAAGAATCGTCCGCGCGATCGCCGAATTGACCGATTCGCCTGCGGGCCTGTTGCTCACCGCGCATCCGCAAGGGCTGGAGGCGGCGTGCGGCTGGAACTGGGAAGGACACGACGGTAGCGAGGCGGCGCTCGTCCGCTTCCTCGAAGGAACCGCGCGGATCGTCGAACTCGATACGATCCGGCAGGGTGAGGCCGTCACCCAGGAGGCAATGGCGATCCCCGCCTGGATGATCGCCCGCCAGGAAGCCTGGGTGTTGGTGCCGTTGATCCATCATTCAACGCTGGTCGGCGCGATCCTGCTGAGCCGACCGCCAATCGACCGGGCGCTCGATTGGGAAGATCTCGATTTGCTGCGGATCGTCGGACGACAGGCGGCGAGCTATCTGGCCGAGGATCGCGCGCATGATGCACTGGCCGATGCGCGGCGGTTCGAGGAATTCAATCGCCGCTTTGCCTTCATCCTGCACGACATCAAGAATCTCGTCAGCGGCCTGACGCTCGTTTCGCGCAATGCGGAACGCCACGCCGACAATCCCGAATTTCGCGCGGACATGATCGCAACGTTGCAGGATTCGGCGACGCGGATGAACGCGCTGCTTGCGCGGCTGTCTCAGCATCACCGGCCTTCGACCGAATCGCCTCAGCCCGTCGATATCGCAGCGGTCGCTAACCGGATCGCGGTGGCCAGGCGTGCGCAGCACCGGGTCGAGGTTACGGGGCAGGGCCTGGCGATCGCGCAACCGGGGGGGATCGAGCAGATCCTTGGACATCTCGTTCAGAACGCAATCGAGGCGAGCGTGGCGGACATGCCGGTGACCATCGCGGTGCGCCAGACCGCGGGTCGGGTCGCGATCGATATCGTCGACCGGGGAGTCGGCATGTCGACGGCATTTATCCGCGACCAGCTGTTCCGCCCCTTCGCTTCCTCCAAACCCACCGGTTTTGGGATCGGTGCCTTTGAAGCGCGGCAACTGGTCGAGGCGGTGGGCGGTACGATCGCAGTCGACAGTCGGGAGGGCGCGGGAACATGCTTTACGATCACGCTGCCCGCCGCCGCCCATCTTGAGGTTGCGGCATGAGCGGCAAACCCGTCCTGCTGATCGTCGAGGACGACGCAGCGCTCCAGCGACAACTTCGCTGGGCGTATGAAGGCTACGAGATCGTGAGCGCGGGGACGCGAGCGGAGGCGATCGATGCGATTCGGGCGCATGAACCGGCGGTCGTAACGCTCGATCTCGGCCTGCCCCCCGATCCTGATGGCACCAGCGAAGGCTTCGCCGCGCTCGGTGAGATATTGGCGCTTAAACCCGACACGAAAGTCATCGTCGCATCGGGCCATGGCGCGCGTGAAAGCGCGTTGCAGGCGATCGCGCAAGGGGCGTGGGATTTCTATGCCAAGCCGATCGACATCGATGCGCTCGGGCTCATCGTCGCACGCGCCTTTCACGTTCATGCGCTCGAACGGGAAAACCGGCGGCTCGCCGCGCGTGCGGGCGATGGCTTTGGCGGTCTGATTTACGCTTCCCCGGAGATGACGCGGACCGTCAGGACGATCGAGCGCGTGGCGCCCGCCGATGTGTCGGTGCTGCTGCTCGGCGCGAGCGGGACGGGCAAGGAATTGCTCGCGCGCGGACTGCACGATCGTTCGCCGCGGTCGCGCGGCGCGTTCGTCGCGATCAATTGCGCTGCGATCCCCGAGACATTGCTCGAAAGCGAACTGTTCGGGCATGAAAAAGGCGCGTTTACCGGCGCGGTACGCACGGTGGAGGGCAAGATCGAACAGGCGGCGGGTGGTACGCTGTTTCTCGACGAAATCGGCGATGTCCCGCTCGCGCTCCAGGTCAAGCTGCTGCGGTTTCTTCAGGAGCGCGTCATCGAACGGATCGGCGGGCGCAAGGCGATTCCCGTCGATACGCGCATCGTCTGTGCGACGCATCGCGACATCGATGCGATGGTCGCGGCGGGCGATTTTCGCGAAGATCTTTACTACCGGCTCGCGGAAATCGTCGTGCGCATACCCGCTTTGGGCGAACGCGCGGGCGATGCCGGATTGCTCGCACGCCATTTCGTCTCGCGCTATGCCGTACAGATGAAGTCGGCGGTCACTGGCCTTGCCCCCGATGCATTGGCCGCGATCGATGCGTGGCCTTGGCCGGGCAATGTCCGCGAGCTTGAAAACCGGATCAAGCGCGCGGTTATCATGGCCGATGGCAAGACCGTGACCGCGACCGACCTCGATCTTGGCGATACACGGGCCGAGGCATTGCCGATCAACCTCCGCACGGTGCGGGAAATTGCCGACCGCAAGGCGATCGCGCAGGCCTTGTCGCGATCGGAGGGCAATATCGCGGGAGCATCGCGCCTGCTCGGGATCAGCCGCCCGACGCTATACGATCTGTTGAAATCATACGATTTGCATGGCTGAGGCGAAATATCCGTTGCTGCGAACCGTGCGGCGACGTCGGTCCTTTCGGTTGCCCCATGTCGGGATGCGTGGCGCGGCGCTGGCGGTATTGCTGCTGACGTCGGGTGCGTTGGCGGTGATGATGATGCGCCCTCATTCGCGGGGTCCGCGATCCGCCTTTGCCGACGCAATCGCCGCCATCGATCGCGGCAATTACAGCGCGGGGCGCAACGACGCGATGGCGGTCGTCAGTTCCCACCCCGGATCGCCTGCCGCGCATATGCTCCTCGCGCGGGCCTATCTTTTGCTCGGCGACGGGCTGGCGGCCGATATGGAGTTGGAGCGTGCAATCGATTCCGGCATCGCGCCTGCGTCGATCGCCGCCGCGCGGGCGAGAGCGAAATTGCTCCAGGGAGATATCGATCGCGCAAGGAATCTCGCCGATGAAGCGTCCCCTGGCGACGCGCTCGCCGCGCGGACGCTGGCGCGGGTATCCGCGAGCGAAGGGGACCGGTACGAGGCCGAACGGGCTATCGCCGCAATACTCCAAAAGACGCCGAAGGACGCCGCCGCGCTCACCGATCTGGGTCGGATACGGTTCGAGGCGGGCGACATCGGCGGCGCGAGCGATGCTGCCGCGCGTGCCGCAAAATTCGGGAAGAATGATCCGGGCGCGTTGACGCTGCAGGGCGAACTCGTCCGCGTCCGCTATGGTCTGACCGCCGCGTTGCCCTGGTTCGAGGCGGCGTTGCGCCGAGATGCGTATTTCTATCCCGCGCTGATCGAATATGCCGCGACGCTGGGCGATGTCGGTCGCCATGCCGATATGCTCGCGGCGACACGACGGGCGCTGGCCGCGCGACCGGGCGATGCGCGTTCGCTGTTCCTACAGGCAACGCTGGCGGCTCGGGCGGGCAAGCCGGTGCTGGCGCGCGCGTTGCTGCAGCGGGCAGGCCGGATCGATCAGACCATCCCCGCCGCGATGCTGCTGTCGGGTGGGCTCGATTATCGCGACGCGCGGTATGAACAGGCGATCGGCGACTGGCGGCGATTGGTCGAGGCGCAACCGATGAACCTTGTCGCGCGCCGGCTATATGCGGCGGCGTTGTTGCGATCGGGCGATGCGGCGGGGGCGCTCGACATGCTTGCCCCGATGCTCGCACGGGGCGATGCCGATACCTATTCGCTGACGCTGGCAGCGCGCGCGGCAGAGCGATCGGGCGATCGACTGAGCGCCGGACGCTATCTCGACCGGGCAGCGATCGGCGGACAGCAAATGTCGGGGATATTCGGCATCGACGGATCGCTCGCCGCTTTTGCGCAGAGTGCTGCGGCGGCTCCCGGCGATCCGGCGCTTCAGATCGCCTTGATCCGCGCGCGGCTCGATAAGGGCGATGTGGCAGGCGGGGTCGATCTGGCGCGCACGCTTGCCGCGCAAAACCCCGGCGATCCGGTAATGCAGCGGGCGCTGGGTGATACGTTGACCGCTGTCGGGCGCGATGGAGAGGCGACCGAGGCATATGGGCGTGCCGCCGACCTGTCGTTCGACGAAGCGACGATGCTGCGGCTGGTCGATGCGCTGGGACGGACGGGGCAGGCCAGACAGGCGTCTGCGGCGCTGTCGCTCTATCTCCAGCAAAATCCCCAAAGCCTTGTCGCGAATCGCGTCCGCGCGCATTGGCTGGTGACGAACGGGCAGGGCGCGGAGGCGATCGAAGCGCTGGAAGGCGTCCGGCAGGCTGCGGGTGATCGCAACAGTGCGCTGCTCACCGACCTGACGCTCGCCTATGTCGCGGCGGGCGAGGGCGCGGTGGCGCGTCGTTATGGGCAGGCCGCCTATGCGCTCACGCCGCTCGATCCCGCCGTCGTCGATTCCTATGGCCTGGCACTCGCCGCCGATCAGGATATCAGGGGCGCGCGACAGATGTTCGCCAAGGCGACGATGCTCGATCCGCGCAATCCGACGATCCGCGCGCATGCCCAACAGGCGGCACGCTGAGCGGGAAGCTTGCTGCGCGTCGAAGCGGGCGGCATGACCCAGATCCATGACCGATGACACTCTTTCCCGTATCGCCGACGCGCTCGAACGGCTCGCACCGCCGCCACCGAGTGCGATCGATTTGGCGGACGGCGCCGCATTCGGCTGGGATGGCAACACGCTGTCATCGATTGCGCGGTTCGCGCCGATGCCGATCGACCTGTTGATCGGCATCGATCGTCAGAAAGCCGCTTTCGTTGATAATGTGACTCGCTTCGCAAACGGGCTTGCGGCACACGACGTGCTGCTGTGGGGCGCACGCGGGACGGGGAAGTCGGCGCTCGTCAAAAGTGCGACGGGCGCGATCCGCACGAACAG
>JAPKCG010000516.1 GCA_028823055.1 Sphingomonas bacterium | reverse complement strand
CCAGGCGTTGTGAAACTTGAGGCCGCCCTTGGCCAAGTGATCGATGTTCGGCGTGTCGATGTCGTCCGCGCCGTAGCAGGAAATCCAATCCTTGCCGAGGTCATCGACCATGATGAACAGAATATTCGGCTTGGCCGCGGTCGTGGATTGCAGGGCAAGCTCGAAGATAATCGTTAGACAACAGAACAGGCGTTTCACGGCGTCAGGTTAGTTGCCCCGACACCTCAAGCCAAGCGCTTGGCCTTACAATTTATCTTCAGGGCCGAAGAGGAAGGTGCGGATGTCCTCAAGGATGAGGTACATTGCCGGGACGAGGATGAGGGTGATCACGGTGGCAAAGATGACACCGAAGCCAAGCGAGATGCCCATCGGCACGAGGAACTTGGCCTGCAGGCTTTTCTCGAGCAGCAATGGCGTCAGGCCGGCGAAGGTGGTGAGCGATGTGAGCAGGATCGGCCGAAAACGGGACAAACCAGCTTGGCGCGCCGATTCCATTTCGCTCAGGCCGATGCCGCGCTTGCGGTTGACGTAGTCCACCATCACAAGGCTGTCGTTGACAACCACGCCGGTCAGGGCAACCACGCCGAAGCCGGATAGGATCGTGACGTCCATGCCCATCACGACGTGCCCCCAGACCGCTCCGATGAGGCCAAACGGGATCGCTGCCATGACGATGATTGGCTGGATGTAGGAGTTGAATGGAATCGCCAGCAGCGCGTAAATGATGATCAGCGCGATGATGTAGAGGTACGTCAGGCTGTCGAGGGTTTCGGCCTGCTCGCTCTTCTCGCCCTCGAACGACCAGTAGATGCCGGGGAATTCCGACTGCATCGCGGGGAGCAGTTCGGTTTCGAGTTTGCTGTTGATCTCCTGCGAGTTGCCGGCGGCGGCATCGACGTCGGCGGTGACGTTGACGGAGCGCCGTCGGTCGATGCGCCGGATGGACTCGTAGCCGCGGCCGTGGGTCACGTCGGCCACCCCGGCGAACGGCACCTCGAGCCCGCCCGGCAGGCGAATGCGCATCCGCTCGAGATTGGCGATGCTGCGCCGCTCGTCGCGCGGATAACGGAGCATGACCTTGACGTCGTCGCGGCCGCGCTGGAGCCGCTGCACCTCGTCGCCGTAAAACGCCTGTCGAACCTGTCGCGCGAGGTCGGATTGCGTCAGGCCAAGCGCCTCGGCTTCCGGCTTGATCTTCAACTGCACCTCCTCCTTGCCCTGTCGGAACGAGTCGGCGATGTCGATGACGCCTCTGAGCTTGGCTAGTTCGCCCTTGATCCACTCGGCGGCGTCTTGCAGTTGGCCAAAGTCCACTCCGGTAAGCACGACGTTGATCGCGTCGCCGGCCTGGAAGATGTCGGCGGTGAACTGCAGTTCTTCGGCTTCCGGCATGTCGCCGACAATCTCGCGCCAAAGCCGCGCGACCTCGTAGCTGTTGAACAAGCGTTCCTCCGCCGGCGAGGCCTCGATGTGCACCTCGCCGATATGCGCGCCCTTGAAGGAAGTAGTCATCCTGCCCCCGGCGCGGCCTTGGTCGGTCTTGAACGGCTGACTGCCCACGGAGCTGAGCATGTGGCGCACGATGCTGGGATGGTCCTTTGGTGTCTGGGAATCGAGTCGGTCGCGAACCTGAAACGCGGCATCCTCGAGTTTCTTGACGGCGCGCTGGGTTTCCTCGTTGGTGGTGCCAAGTGGCATGGTGATGGTGGCGGCCACGTTGTCGCCCTCCACGGGCGGGAAAAATACAAACCGGATATGTCCGCCCGCCACGAAACCCATCGTGATGGCGAACACCGCCACGGCGATGGCAATGGTCAGGTAACGCCACTCGAGGCACCAGCGCAGGCTGGGCTTGTAGATGCGCAGGACGAACTGGTCCATCCGCATTACGAACCGGTGCTGAAACCGCCGCCACCCGCCGACGAAGCCGGTGCCTTTGTCGATATTATCAACCTTGCGCAGATTGCTAAGATGTTTTGGCAGGATGAACAGCGACTCGATCAGCGAGAAAAACAGCGTCGGGATTACGATCAGCGGGATGAACTTCATGATCTTGCCGGTATTGCCGGCGGTGAAAATCAACGGCGCGAAGGCGGCGATCGAAGTCGCCACGGCGAAGGTGACCGGCCTGGACATCTCGATCGCACCGGCGATCGCGCCCTTGAGACCGGGCGTGCCGCGCTCGTGATGCGCGTGGATGTTCTCGCCGATGAGAATGGCGTCATCCACCACGA
>JAPKCG010000079.1 GCA_028823055.1 Sphingomonas bacterium | reverse complement strand
GGTGGCGACGTCGCCCAACGTCACCGGGACACCGGCCCCGGCGACCCTCAGCGGAATTGCGCGAAAATCATCGACGGTACGAAGATAGCCCGACGCGCGAACCATATACTCCGCCCCACCCATCTCCAGCACCGAACCGCCCGCCTCCTGATTGGCGCGGCGGATGGCTTCCACCGTCTGGGCGTGGGTGACGCCTAGCGAAGCAAGCCGGGTCGGGTCGAGCAGCACCTGGTACTGCTTCACCATGCCCCCGATGCTGGCCACTTCAGCGACACCGGGGAGGGTTTTCAACTCGTAGCGCAGGAACCAGTCCTGCAGCGATCGAAGCTGAGACAAGTCGTGGCGGCCGCTGCGGTCCACCAACGCATATTCGTAGATCCAGCCTACCCCGGTGGCGTCCGGTCCGAGTGCTGCTTGCGCCCCTTGTGGCAGTCGGCCTTGAACCTGGCTGAGATATTCGAGCACGCGGGAGCGTGCCCAGTACAGGTCGGTGCCCTCGTCGAAGATCACATAGACGTAGCTGTCGCCGAAGAAGGAGTAGCCGCGCACGGTCTTGGCGCCGGGCACGGACAGCATGGTGGTCGTCAGCGGATAGGTGACCTGGTTCTCCACGATCTGCGGTGCCTGACCCGGCCAGCTCGTCCGGATGATGACCTGGGTGTCCGATAAATCGGGCAAGGCATCAACGGGCGTGGCCCGCAGCGCGAACACGCCGGCAATGGCGAGTGCAAGTGCTGCCAGCACAACAAGGAACCGATTGGCGACGGACCAGCGGATAATCTTGGCGATCACCGGCCGCCCTCCCGCACGATACGGCGCAGGGTTGGGCCTTCCGAGGGCTGATCGAAGCCGAACCGGACACGATCCCCCTTCTTGTAGCCGCGCAGCAGGGCGGGATTGGCAACGCGGAAGCTCATCGTCATCGCCGGCCACCCGATCGCCGGCACTGGCTGATGCGACAGCGTGATGGAACTTGCGTCCAACGTCTCCACACGCCCGACTGTCTCATAGACTTGACCAGTTGCAGCCGACGGCTGTTTTGGTTGCGGCTTCGCTTCACCGCCGATCGGCCGCGCCTCGAGGCCTGCAAGGCTGGCCTCGGAATCGATCAGGAACTGGCCGGATGCCACGACCTTCTCGCCCTCGGCGAGCCCCGCAAGAATTTCTGTTTTCCCGCCACCTTCGGTGCCGGTTCGCACTTCAGCGGGTCGGAACCGCCCGCCGGGGCCAGCGAGCATGACGAGCATGCGGCGACCGGTGCGGATCACGGCCTCGCTGGGCACGAGCAGCCTATCGCGTGAATCCTGCCCGAGTGCGACGCTGGCGAACATGCCCGGCCGAAGCTTGCCGCCTCTGTTGGCCAGTTCGATCCGCACGGTGATCGTGCGGGTTTCGGCCTGCGCCTGAGGCAGAATGGCAGTGATCCGGCCTGCGAAGGTCTCCCCCGGGAAAGCCGCAAGCGTGGCGCTTACGGGAGTGCCGACGCGCAGCGTGCCGGCGCCCGTCTCGGGGACGGCCGCGTTCAGCCAGACAGTGCCGAGCCCGTTCACCTCGGCGACGGTCTGCCCCTGGGCCAAGGTCATCCCCTGCCGCACGCCCAGCGTTTTGATAACACCGCTAATCGGCGTGCGGATCGTCGTGCGTCCGCCGGTCGAGCCGGTCATGCCGAGGAGAGTCATGCGTTGGCGCGCAGCCCGTGTCAGGGCGGCATCGCCCGTGCGCCGAACCGCCTCGTACTCGGCTTGCGCACCCGCCCATTCGGGGACGAGAAGGTCAGCGAGTGGCGCTCCGGCGGGTACCACGTCACCCGGTGCGCGTGAATAGACGCGTTGAACGAAGCCGGCGCTACGCACTTGGACGACGGCGAGGGTGCGCTCGTTGAAGTCGATGCTGCCCGTCACGGTCACTGAATTGCTGAGCGTCCCTCGCTCGGCCGACACGATCCGCGCTCCAAGGCGCTGGATGCTGCCAGCGTCGATGGTGACTCCCGGCGTGGCATTCGCGACGGCGCCATCATCGGCGTATCGGGGGATCGTCTTCATCCCCATCGACGAGAGACCCGGACCGTCATGATGCTCGGCCGGGATCATGGGGTCATACCAGTAGAGAATCTTGCGCTGGTCCGGTTGGGCCTGCTGCGCTGGCGAGCTGGCTGTGTTCCCAAGCCGCGCGATACCGAAACCGATGCCGCCCGCCAAAAGGGCAAGCGCACCCGCAGCAGTTGCGAGGCGGGCGCGGGTCATGTTCGTGCCGCTCATCGGTCGTCGCTCCCGAAGGTGATTGTGAGCCGGACGGCATCGGAAGCGACATCCGCCTCGCGATCGAGCGCCGTCAGTTCGGCATCTGCAAACGCAGCCTTGGCATCGATGACGTCGGTGAGGCTTGCCCTACCGGCCGAGTAGCTGGCCGTCTCTAATTCGGCTCGCTCCCTAGCGAGTGGAAGAAGTACGCGTTGCGCCCGCTGCCACTGACTGTGATGCATCCCATGGTCAGCCAGAGCGGCCTCGAGGTCGGCCGCGAGAGTACGTCGCGTTTCCTCGCGCTGCGCCTCCGCCTGCGCTTCAGCAGATTGCCGCGCCGCTATGCGCGGGTTCTGGCGTGACCGTGCGAAGAGCGGAAGGCTCATCGACACGCCTGCCGATATCATATCTCCATAGCGAGGATCGCGGCGCTGATACGCTACCTCGGCACCCCAATCCGGACGCTTCTCCGCCCGTGCTGCGTCCACATCGGCTTGGGCGCGACGAATGCCAGCATCGGCAGAAACCATTTCGGGATGCTGCTCAAGCGCTGCCCGCAGGCGTACCGGCGCCAAGTCGATCGCCGGCACGTCTCCTGCGATCTCGGGAGCCTGTACGCCCGTCCAGCGGGCCAGCATGGCGCGGGCACGCGCAACTGCGGCTACCAGCTCGTCGCGTCGATCCTCTAGACCGGCAATGGCCTGATCGATCCCCAAGCTCTGAGCCGGCCGCGACGTGCCGGCCGCAACTGCCGTTCGCGCGGCAGGTGGGAGTGCGCGCAGCGACCTGATGATCGCATCGATCGCTGCCAACCGTCGGCCGGCATAGGCAAGGTCGATCCATGCTTGTCCCGCGCCCAACCGGATCTGGCGGAGCTTGATCTCCTGGGATGCTTGAGCGGTAACGATTGCCGCCCGGGCCTGCGCCTGCGCGGCGTGGCGCTTCGCAAGGTTGGGCAAGTCCTGCTGAAAACCGACCCGCCCCATCGTCATGTCGTCACGCGACAGCGAAAAGGCCGGGGGTCCCGAAATTGGATAGTTGTCGATCCCGATCGACAATCGTGGATCGGGAAGACTTCCGGCAGCGCCGGCCTCGGCTTGGGCAGCCGTGACCCCCGCGCGCCCTGCGGCTGCTCCGGGGGCGTTTGCAACCGCCCCGCGTATCGCTTGGTCGTAAGTAAGAGATTCTGCGTGTGCGGCACTCGTTGAAAGCGCCGCCACGGCCAGCATCAAGGATGCGCGCATGGCTAAGTCCGTCTGGTGGGAGTGATACGATCACGCGCTCTCGCCCCCGCCCCTTTGTGGGGACGCAGATGCAAGACCGCGATCGGGTCAGCTCAGACGGTGGGCGGTTGGAGTTCCGGCATTAGGTCGCGCCCGGCCAGGGGTGCATCCACGGCGCGGTAGGCGACGGGAGGCAGGGGAACGCGTGGTGCCGTCAAAGGGAGGCGGTCCTGGATGGTCATGGGGATCATGCATCCCATCTGAGCGATGCATGCGAACGTAAGCCCTTTGCAGGGCTGCTCGTGCACGGCCTTCGGCATTCCCTCCATGCCGGCGCAGTCCATGCCGGACGGCATGGCATGGCTCGCTTCCATCTTCGGCGCGAGCGCCGGTCCCCCGGCATACGCAGCCTGCTGACCGAACAGGCCAAGCAGTGCTCCCAAGAGGAGGAAAAGGGAAAGATGACCTTTCACAGTCATACGGTCGGGCGTGGACGTGTGGGTGTCAACGACTATCCGCCGTGGTGGGCGAATACTCGGCGGCCACTCGGTCCGAACGCAACGACGTCGTAGGGCTGGGCCTTCATGCCCGGCATTTCCATGCCCGGCGAGCCCATCGGCATCCCGGCAACCGCGAGCCCCGTCACACCCTTCGGGTGCGTTGCCAGAGCCCGCTTCATATCGGCGATCGGCACATGACCCTCGAAAGTCATGCCGTCGATGATGGCCGTGTGGCACGAGGCTAAGTCCGCAGGTACGCCCCGGGCCTTCATGAACGCGGGCCGGTTCGCGTCGTCGACGACGCGGACCGCGCGACCGAACTGAGCCTTCACCTGCTGCGCCCACTTCTCGCAACATGGGCAGCCCGGATCGCGATGCATCAGAACCGGCCCGGCAGCCACGGCTGCAACCGGCATGGCGAACGCTACAACAGCGGCGAGAAGGCGGGTGCGGGTCATATCTGTTCCTAGATGGCCGCGCCACGGCAGGCCAGCCCTGCGGTGAAGTGGTGGCCGATCACTGTGCAGCCTTGCCGTGCGCCCGCAGCCAGGTGTTCAGCTCGCCGACTTCCTTGTTCTGCTCGGCGATCGTCTTGGTCGCCATCATGCGAACCTTTGCGTCCTTGGTTTCGCGCAACACAATCTGCGACATGGCAATGCCACCGCGATGATGCTCGACCATTTTGCGGACCCAAGTCTCGGTCGCATCGGCACCCATGGCCGACATCATCTTCTGATGCATCTGCATTTCAGAGGGCGGATAGGGGTTCGCCGGCGTCGGCTGCATCATCTGACCGTGGTTCATGCCAGAATGATCCATGCTCTGCATCTGGGCGATGGCCGGGGCGGCGCCGAGTGCGGCCGCGAGGGCCAAAACAGTCATCTTCTTCATCGTGTCGCTCCTGTGTAAACACCCCCACTCACAGGAGAGATACGGGCGCGGCGACCGTATCCCTCACGCCCGTGATCGAATTCAGCGGATCGGCTGAAGGGTATCAACTCCGACGCTCTCATCAGTTTCAGGCGGGGGAGGGGGAACCTGCTTGTCACGATAGGAGGGCAGGTCGGGCGCATTCGCAGGCGTAGGATTTGCCTCGAGCCTGGCAATGGCCCGCTTCATCTGCGTGATCTCACGAACCTGAGCATCGATGATTCCGTCCGCCAGCTTGCGAACCTCGGGGTCTTTGATGTGAGCGCGCTCGCTCGTCAGGATCGCGATCGAGTGGTGCGGGATCATGGCTTTCATCCAGCTCACGTCGTCCACCGTCTCCTGACTGCGGACGAGCCACAGCGCGAGCGCGAACACCACGATGCTACCCCCGATGATCGCGGCATTCGTCCGTTTGTTCTTGTACATCGACCACATGAAGAGGAGCATGATGATCGCCATCGTGGCGCCCATCACGAACGCCATCCAGAACCGTGTCTGACTGAATTCGATATGCCCGAGGGCATAGACGTTCACGTACATCAGCCCGAACATGACAACGGTCGAGGTCGCCACCATTGCCGCGAAGCGACCATAGCCCATCCCCATGTTCATCTTGCCTTCGTGGTCATCCATCATGCGACTCCCTGTCTGGACATATGCCCCCCGGCTTTGCGGCGCGCCCGTCTCGGCCAGCGCATGAAGAGAAGGATTGCGCCGGATACCGCAAAGACGAGACCGCCTGCGGCGAAAGCGTTGAGCCACGGCGTGTTGAACCGCTCGTGCTCCGTCCAATCCATGATGTGGAGACCCCAGAAGAAATCGTACAGCCGCCACGTTCCTGTCCGGACCGACGTGAGCCGTCCCGTCTCGGCCGCTACGTAGATGCGGGTGGCGTCATTGTCGGCGAACGTCGCACGCCAAGCGGGCAACGCCCCGCGATACTCGGTGCTGGGTCGGTCGACCCGCTCGATGGTGGGCGCGGGCAAACCATTCCCTCGATACGCCTTCTGAGCGATCGTCCCTGCGGCCTTGGCATCCAGTGGCGGGAGCGGCGCAGCCGTGCGCGCGTCCAGCAGACGGATGTGACCATCCGCCAGCTGCGCCTCGACGATCGGCCGCCCGAGCAGCATGCGGTGCTGAAGCTGTCGGACCGGCGCTCCGACCGACGCGAGCAAGGCAGGCAACGGTGCGAAGCCTTGGGTGCTCGACAGCGCCGGCTCGGCGTTCCGTTCGATCCGATGATCGCCGTGCACGGTGTCGATGGGGAGCAGGCTCATCACAAGGCCGCTGGTGAACCAGACGATCGCCTGCGCGCCGATCAGGAGAGCAAGCCAGCGGTGGATCTTGCTCGCTCCAAGGTGGAGGCGGAGCCGCGGGCTCAGAACCAGGTCCTCACGCCGGCGACGAAGCTGAAGCCCCCCGTGTCGTCGCCACGCGCCCGCGAGAAGCGCGCGGTGTCGCCGAACTGCCGTTCCCACGACACGCCGATATAGGGCGCGAACTCACGGCGGCCCTCATAGCGAAGCCGCAAACCGGCCTCCAAATCCGTCAGCCCGGAGCCGATCCCGGTTTCCCGCACGTCCTGGGCCGCGAAGTTGGCCTCCACCCTGGGCTGGAGAACGAAGTAATTGGTGATGCGCTGGTCGTAATAGCCCTCGGCGCGGGCGAGCACGTCGCCCTTGTCGGAGAGGAACAGCGCTCCCTCGACCTCGAATTGGTAGGGGGCCAGCCCCTCAATCCCGATCGTCGCATAGGTGCGCGAGGGATTGGGCTTGAAGTCGTAGCGGACGCCGGCCTGGAGGTTCCAATAGGGATCGAGGGCGTGGCTGTAGAGCGCCTGCACCTCGGCACTTTTCAGCGTCTTGCCGCCCCCCCCTTCGCCTTCCGACTTCAGCCAGAGCCGGTTGATGTCGCCTCCGACCCAAGCCTCGCCATCCCAGCGGTAGCCATCGCGTCCCTTGCGGGCCTGATATTCGGCGAGATTGAAGAGCACCTGATAGTAGGTCATCCCGCCATGCTCGCGCCGCAGATCGTTTTCTCGCGAGCTGGCCATGGCATCCGCCCCCCAGACACGATCGGCGAGATGATCGCCGGGCGGCGCGGGAGCGGGCTTGTTGCCGGGAGGAAGGTCGGTCCCGACCCTGGCGCCTGCCTGACTACTACCCTCCATCGCCATACCGGGCATCGCGCTCATGTCATGCCCGGCATGCGGGTCCTGCCCCGCTGCTGCCGGAGAGCCCATGCCGGGCATGGCGGACATGTCGTGGCCGGCGTGCGGGTCCTGGGCGGGCGCGGCCTGCTGCCCGCCCATGTTCATTCCCTGCATCCCGCTCATGTCGTGACCGGCGTGCGGATCGGCCGCCCGAGCCGGCGCGGTCGGCGCACGACGGGGGGCCGCACGCCGAACAGGGGCCTTCCGCTTGGCCGCGGGTTTCGCGGCTGCTTTCCGTGTGGGCGTGGGAGTCGCCTTGGCCGCGGGCTTTACCGGCATGGTCATCCCCGGCATGTTGTGCATGGAATGATCCATGCTCTGCCCGAACACGGGGCTGGCGACGACTGCCGAGGCGAGGCCGGCGAGAAGGAGCGACCGGTTCACGCTGCCGCCCCCCCGGCCTTGCGGACCTGGACGACGCGCATCATCCCTGCGTGCATGTGGTAGAGCATGTGGCAGTGAAACGCCCAATCGCCTTCCTCGCCTGTCACGTCCCAGCTCACCGTGCCGCCTGGCTGGACGAGCACGGTATGTTTTCGGGGCGCGTAAGCGCCTTTGCCCGTCACCAGGTCGAAGAAGTGACCGTGGATGTGAATGGGATGGCCCATCATCGTGTCGTTGATGAGGGTGACACGCACCCGTTCGCCGTGCAGCAAGGTGATCGGATCTGGGCTCTCCGACAGCTTCTCGCCATCGAAGCCCCACATGTACCGTTCCATGTTGCCGGTCAGGTGGAGCTTGATCTCGCGCTCGGGCGCCCGCGTGTCGGGATTGCGTTCTAGGGCAACCAGATCGCGATAGGTCAGCACGCGGTGCCCGACATTCTCCAGCCCCTGACCTGGCTCGCCGGTGCGATCGACTGGCATGGCCGAAATGGTCTGGACGCCTGGTCCCTTCTTCACACCCGGGGCCTTCGAAAAATCGCGCATGTTCATGCTGCCCATGTCCATGCCGGCCATCGACTGCCCATCTGCCATGCCCGGCATCGCACCCGACCCGTGATCCATCCCGGCCATTGCGCCACTCTGACCCTGCGGCGCGGTCATCCCGGCCATGGCGCCGGCAGCAGCGCCGGCGCCATGGTTCATCTGGGAATGGTCCATGCCCTGCATCGAACCGGCACCTGCGCCATGGTCCATGCCCGCCATTGATCCAGCCTGTGCGCCCGTCGCAGCGCTTCCCATGCCCTGCATGGAGCCGTGATCCATCGTGCTCATGTCATGGCCGCCCATGCCCATGTCCTTCATGGTCGCGAGCGGCCGCTTGCGAAGCGGCGGGACTTCGGCAGCCATGCCCTCGCGGGGTGCGAGCGTCGCGCGCGCCATGCCGGAGCGATCGACGCTCTCGCCCACCAGCGTGTAGGCGCGCATGTCGGGCGGCGTGACGATCGCGTCATAGGTCTCGGCCGGGCCGAACTGGAACTCGTCGATCTGAACGGGGCGCACGTTCAACCCATCAGCCGCGACGATCGTCATCGGCAGGCCGGGGATGCGGACGTTGAAGGTCGTCATGGACGATGCGTTGATGAACCGAAGCCGCACCCGCTCGCCCGGCCGGAACAGCGCGGTCCAATTGTCCTTGGGACCATGGCCGTTGACCAGATAGGTGTAGGTCGAGGCGGTCACGTCGGCGACATCGGCGGGGTCCATCCGCATCTTGCCCCACATCAGCCGCTCTTTGAGCGGCTGATCCTTGCCCGCCAGCAGCCCGCTTAGGGTCTGGCGCTGGCGGTTGAAGTAGCCCGACTCCTTCTTGAGGCGGTCGAACAGGTAGTGCGGGTGCTGGAAGCTGTGATCGGACAGCACGATGACGTGCTCGCGATCGAACTGCACCGGGTCGGGGTCCTTGGGGTCGATCAGGATCGGCCCGTAGTGCCCCTCCTGCTCCTGGAGCCCCGAGTGGCTGTGATACCAGTAGGTGCCGCTCTGGATGATCGGGAACTCGTAGGTGAAGGTCGATCGTGCCGGGATGCCTGGAAAGGCAATGCCGGGCACGCCGTCCATCTGAAAGGGCACCAGCAGCCCGTGCCAATGAATAGAGGTTTCCTCATCCAGATCGTTAACGACGTGGAGGCGCACGTTCTGCCCCTCGCGCAAGCGGATGAGCGGAGCAGGCACGGTGCCGTTGATGCCGATCGCGTGGCTCTGCCGCCCGTCGATCATCATCATCTGGTGAGCGATCTTTAGCGTAATGTCGTCGCCCGAAACTGTCGGCAACGGCTTGGCGATGCCCGCGGACACCGGCTGCGCCCACGCCGGCATATAGGCCGACAGAGCAAGGCCGCTTCCGGCTAGGGTGGCACCGCGCAGCACTTGGCGGCGGTCGAGAACGCGCGACATGAAAGCTCCTAGAAGGTGGGCCGCTACCGGCCCGTTTCACTCCTTCTACGCGTCCCGCACGCCGATCCCTTGTTCGGTGTTCAACTTTTCGAGGAGGCGCGAGCGGGCACGGTAGAGGCGGGTTTCGACAGCCTTCTGGCTGATCCCCAGCACGTCGGCGGTTTCGGCTTGGCTCAAACCCTCGATGGTGCGCAGCACCAGAGCCTCTTTTAGATTCATGGGCAGAGCGGAAATGGCACCTGTCACCCGGTCCAACTCCTGACGGTCGGCGGCCCCGTCGTCGACCGCCACCTGATCGTCCACCACAGCTTCGGCCCGATGATCGATAGGGGCCGCAAACGAGAAGAACCGGCGCACCGTGCGCTTTCGCGCCCAGTCACGGCACTTGTTGATCGCGATCGTCGAAAGCCACGCCTTCATGGCGCGCTGCCCGTCGTAGCGTGGGAGGGCCTGGTGTGCGGCGACGAACGTCTCCTGCACGAGGTCGAGCGCTTCGTCGGGTTCGCCGACGCATGCCCGCGCGAGCCGGAACACCGGCTGTTGGTAGCGCCGCACGATTTCGGCAAAAGCGGCCTGCCGACCGGCAATGCTGAGCGTCGCCAGCTCGCCATCGGACAGCGTGGTCCAATCGAGGCTCACCCCTGGCCGTCGGTGAGCGCCTTCACCACCGCAGCATCGAATTGAGAGGTCTGATCGGTGCGCAGAAGCTGCCGCATGGCAAAGATGTGCGCCAACGTAGCCTTCTGCAGCTCGCCCATCGCGGCATGGCTCTGATCGACCGCGGCCGTGACCCGTGGACCGTTGCCGTGCTCGGCCTCGATCGCCTCGGCAAGCCGGGCATTGGTCGCGCGCAACTCCAGCTCGAGAGCGCGCCGTTGCACCGCGAACCGGTCCTCCAGAACCTTCAGCTTTGCCTGCTGATCGGCATCGAGCGCGAGCTTGTGGTGCAATACATCGTGCAGCGCGGCGCCCGGCTGCTTGGGCTGGGGCAACAGCGCACGTCCGACGAACACGCCCCCAATCGCCGCGACAAAGGCGAGGACGACACACAGAACGACGCGCTTGGTCGAGGTCACGGCTCGCCTATCAGCAAAGTCGAGGGTGCGAGCGGCGAAGCCCCACCGAGCGGTGCGAGCGACACCGCAGGGCTCGCGGTCGCCGGCAACTCGGCGCCGATCATGCCGATCGCCAATGCCGCGACCGTCACCACACCGATGCCGATCCCGGCCTGTCGCACGACCGGCCGGGTGCCGATGCGGGCGAGAACACGTGCTTCGACGTCGTCCAGCGCGGCCGGAACAGGTGCTCCCGCCAATCTCGCCAACGCTCTGTCCAGATCATCCATGTTTTCCACTCCGCCCCTCTAACACTGGTTACGCAGCGCTGCCCATCATCCCTCATCGGTCGCGTGAGGGGTGCGCGACTGTGCCGCGTAGAA
>JAPKCG010000515.1 GCA_028823055.1 Sphingomonas bacterium | reverse complement strand
AAGCGCCTCGTCGAGGTCGGCGTATGAGACGTTGTGACGACGCCGCATGGTTTCGTTGATCGTGCCGTTACGGACCAGATCGATCGGGGATCCTTCGAACAGCCACGACCACCAGCGCGAGCGTGTTGCCAGGCTGGCGACGATCCAGTGCAGCAAAACCAGCAAAGTGGACGCGACCAGGGTCCCCAACAGCGGCGCGTTACCTGTGATCGTACGGCTGAGGTTGGAGCCGATGACGATCGACACGGTGATATCGACTGCCGACCACTTGCCGAACAGTCGTCGACCGGCAACCCGGATAAGCGCGAGGCCGTAGCCGAACACGAGCGCCGTCCGGGCACATTGCTGTGCGGTCGTCACATGGTGGTCGGCACCGAAAAGCCACGCCGCGATATCGCTCACGTCATCCCTTCTTCAGCTTGATCGTCGCACGCCTCAATTCGCGGTCGTTGCGCGAATAATAGAGCCACAGCGTGCCTTCATTATCGATCAGCGAGGCGGCGAAGGCCATGTCCTTCGGCCCGTGAACATCGTTCGGTGGCGAGATCAACGGTGCCTCCGAGCGCGCCACGACGCAGCTGAGGTCGGGCGAAAAGGCGACCCAGCCGATGCCCCAATCGGCCTGCTTGTCCGCGCCATTGTAGAACATCACCGGCATGTCGGGATCGCCACGCCACAACGGTCCGGTCGACAGGTGCCAGCTGTCCCATTTCGACGGACGCGGGCAGAACGGATCGGGCTGCTCGTTCCAGGGGCCGGTGACGCCGTCGCCATAGGTCAGGCTGATCAACGAATGGCCGTCATGCGCATATTCGTAGAGGAGCCGCCAGGTATCGCTGTCGCGCAGGACGGTCGCTTCCTTGACGTTATTCTCGCTCTTGGTGTCGGCGACGACGACGCCCTTCTTTTCGAGCGCCATGACGTCGGAGCCAGCGGCGTAGAGCATATGCCCCGTCCCGTCCGCATCGACGCCGGTATACAGCACGACATAGCCGTCGTCGGTCTGTACGACGGTCGGGTCCTCACACCCGCGCACATCCTTACCGTTTTCGCCGGGCACGATGCTGGGACGGTCCATCATCTGGAACGACAGCCCGTCGCTCCCGCTACGGCCGTACCAGATATGCCCGCTATCCTTTTTTGCGCATCCATATTGGGAGGCACCGCCCGCACCAGCATGTGGCACCGCGCATCGTCCGGCTCGGTCCAGACGAACGGGCTCATCAGCTGTTGGGACAGCAACTCATCCGGACCGTCGAGGGCGACATAGTCGATCCGTTCAACTTCGAAATCGATCATCATGCGCCGAGGGCCAGCATCTTCGACAGGCCGCCGTCGATCGTGACGGTCGATGCGGTAATGTAATTACCCGCCGGCGATGCCAGGAACACGGCGACGTTCGCGACTTCCTCTGGTTGACCAGGCCGCCTCATCGGAATGAATTCGCTCTTCACCTTGCGAACGATCCAGTGTTTTTCAGCTGCCTCGTTCATCGGCGTCAAGATCATTCCCGGCGCGATTGCGTTGACGGTGATGCCATGCGGGCCCATTTCGACCCCCAACGTCTCGATATAATGCTTCACGCCCGCCTTGGCGGCGGCATAGACCGCACTGCCCGAACGCACGACTTCGGCATGGACCGAACTGATCGCGATGATCGATCCCTTAAGCTTCTTTTCACGCAACCGCCGCACGCAGCTGCGGGTGGCGAGGAACGTGCCGGTCAGATCGGTCTTGAGCATATCGTCCCATTTATCGAGAGTGAGCTCCTCGACCTCGATCCCATAGGTATTGATCCCGGCCGAGGTGACCAGAATATCGACGGTCCCGATCTCCTGTTCGACCCGGTCGAAACATTCCTCGGTTGCGACTTCATCGCGCGCATCGCTGCGCAGCGCGATCCCACGGCGGCCCATCGCCTTGACCGCATCGGCGGTTTCCTGCGCACCCTTGTCATCGTGAAGATAGGTGACGGCGACATCCGCGCCCGCCGCCGCCAGCGCCTTGGCACAGGCCGCACCGATCCCTGAATCGCCACCGGTCACGAGCGCGATACGGCCGGTCAACGACCCTGCAAACATCGATGGTGCGGTTTCGGTCATGTCATTCTCCTTGGAAACAGTGTCTCAGGTGTCGCTCTGCGCCCAGGCGTCGGCAAAGCTTCGCTGGCAGTCGGCGACAACCTGTTCGAGGTCGCGGTCGTAGAGCGAATCGGCCACATCGTTGGAAAAGATCTCGACGACATAGGGCAGGGCGT
>JAPKCG010000078.1 GCA_028823055.1 Sphingomonas bacterium | reverse complement strand
CGATCAGCGTGACCGCGTACAGCAGCGCGACCACCGCGATGGCGATGGCGATCGCAGCGATCGTCATCCGCCGGAATATCGAATGCGCGGGGGTGGAGAGGGGCGCTGAAACGGGCGCGCGCGTCACGATGGTCCGGCACCCTCGCCCTGGCGCGTTTCGCCGTTCGTCAGCCGGTAGCCCGATCCCCAGATCGTTTCGAGCGCGGGGCTGGGCGCGGGCATCGCCGTACCGATTTCCAGTTTGCGGCGCAGGCGACCGATATTGACGTCGACGACGTTCGTTTGCGGATCGAAATTCATTCCCCAGACATCGCGTAACAGCATCGCCCGGGTCACGATCTCACCTGCATTTTCCATGAAATAGCGGAACAGTTCGAATTCGCGCGGCGACAGCGCGATAAATTCACCATCGCGAAAGGCGGTTCGCGACTTCACATGGCATTCGAACGCACCGAACAGGATTACGGCACCGTGGACGCGGTTGGTCGCGCGTCGATTGAGCGCCTTGACCCGTGCGATCAGTTCGTGCGCTTCGAACGGCTTGGCGAGATAATCGTCGACGCCCGCATCGAGTCCCTCGACCCGGTTCTCGCTGCGCGCCAGTGCCGACAGCATTAAAATCGGCGTGTCGTTTCCTGCCGCGCGCAGCCGTGCGACGATCGCAAGGCCGTCGAGGTCGGGCAGCATGCGGTCGAGAATGATCACGTCGAATGCATCCGACGCGGCCTGACGCAGCCCGCTTTCCCCGCTCGCCTCCCAGACGAGCCGATCTCCCCCGGCAGCGACGATATCAGCGAGCGCTGCGGCGGCACGCGGATCGTCTTCGATATAGAGGATGTTCACCACGCCTCCGTCAAAACGAGCCCGAATGTGCCCGATTGCGCCACCGGGCGCCAGTTGTGTCGGGTCGACAAAGGCACGGCTGGCGAACCCGCCGCGCCCCCGGTCGGAACGACCTGATGCGGGCCGATTATTGCAGATCCTCGACCGAAACCCATCCGCTGGTGCCGAAATTATCGGCGACCTCGACGAACAATCCCTGGCGCTTTCCAGTGGGGACCAACGTCGTCTGCGGCCGCAAGGCGCGGACGACCTTTGCGGTTTTCACGGGCGTTGCATACATGTTGGTCGCGACCTGGACGGTGGCGGACGGGGAAGCCGCCGCGATCGCGGCGACGGGCGCGCTCTGTGCGGCGGTCGCGAGGACGCTGCCCTGCGCCGATACTTCGTTGAATGCCTGGATAAAGGCCTCGATCAGCATCTTTCCATCCTTGCTGGCGGCGTAACCCGATGATGCGGCGCCGCTTGCCACGCCCGCGCCGATGTCGGCGATCGACAGCGAGGATTTGCGCACCGATCCGGTGCCCGACAGAATCGTCTGTCCGGTCGCGGGCGCGATCAAGCGAATTCCCGCAGCGACGGTTTTCTTCTTGCCCCCGAACCGACCGAACATGCCGATCAGCGCGCCGCCGCCCGGTACGCTCGACAGGAGCTGGCCCGCCGCGCCCGAGCGGACGAGACCTTCGGTCACCGCCGATTTGGCGAGATCGACGCTTTTGTCGACTTCCTCCTTGTCACCAGCGATGACGTTCATCAGAAATGTCGCAGGTTTGCCCGTCGCAGCGCTGTGCGGCGTGAAGCAGCCGCTTTCGATCGCCAGCGACGAAATAACTTCGCGCGGGCTGCCAAGGCCGTATTTCGACCAACCCTGCGTATCGCCCTCGACGATCGCGACCGTGCCGAAGCTGGCGTCGCATTTGTTGAGCTGCGGCGGCGCGTCCTTGGCGAATGCGGTGGTCGCGGATGTCGCGGCACCCGCGATCAATATCATCTTCATGATATCGCGATAGGCGCTGGGCTTGGTCATTGGTCGTCTCCCCTGTTGAACGATGACGCAATGCTATCGGGGCGGTTCCGCTTCCCCTACACACCATCACCGTCATCAAGATGACAATGGTTGTTAGGCATACAGTGCTGCCCCATCGGGCCAGCCATCAGGGCCGCGGTGCACCCGAGGCGGCAAAGGTCGCAACGCCGGACATGTTGAGCGCGGCCGCCTGGTCTATCAATCCATAGGCAAGGCCGACATAATTGGCGCCCGGGCCGGTCAGAAACCCCTGAATTGTGCCGGTACAGCTGCCGAGGCAGGCATTGGCGGTCTTGCCGGTAATGACCGGTGCATCGGTGCGGAAGCTGACATCGCTGAAGATCGTCGCGCCCGTCGACAGATCGTCGACCCCGCCTCTCGTCTTCATGTTCCAGCCATAGCTGCCCGCGGCGATATCCAGATCGACCCCGATCTTGCGCGCGGCCACATCGACCGCAACCCGCCCGGTCAACGTCCCCGGCGCCAGCTTGCCGTCGCCGTCTGTCGGCTTGGTCGCGCCGATCAAGGTGTAATCGATCCGCCCCCCGCTCGGCAGCGCGACCGCGGGCGTGCCAGACACGATGTGCGTCCCCGCATTGCCCGACCCGCCGGACGCAACCCAGCGCGCCCAGCCGATTGCCCCGGCGATGCTGCCGCTTTCGCCCGCCGGCACGGCCGCATCCTGCCGCCGGTTGGTCGAGCCGAGCCGATTGGCGAAGGTTTCGAGCTTGCCATTCGCATCATAGCTGGCCTGCGCCCGAAACGCCTGATCGACGCGCGCGTAGTTGAGATAATAAGTGGTCTGATTGTCGACCGGTCCAGTGATCGGTGCAGCGGTTGTCGGCGGTGCCGGCGTAGGCGTTGGCGCCGGGGGGATCGCATCGGTGCCGAAGATCGCGGCGCCCGCGATCGTCTCGCCATTGAACCCCGCCGGCGCGGTCAACTCGACGGTGTAGGAAAAGCCTAGCTGACGCGCATTCTTGTCCGCAAATTCGCCCGATGCGCGCAGGATACCGGTATAGCCATGGCTCGTCGTCGCGCGTTCGCTGATGAAGGTGATCGCGGGAAAACCGAAGGACTGCGATGGACTGGCGGTGCCCCCGGGGGTGGTGAACGCATAGGTGAAGCCCTTTTCACCGGTAAAGACGATCGTGCCCTCGACCCCGACCTTGGGATCGGCTCCAAATGCGATCGCCAATTTGGCATCGAATGTTCCCGGCGCGACCGTTCCGCCGCCCGTCGTCGGCGATGTCGCGGCGAGCAAGCTGTAATTGACGAGCCCCGTTGGCAGCACCGGATCGCCCGACACGCCGCTCGACAGGAAATAATGCATTCCCTGATTGGCGGTGAGTGTGTTGAAGCCTTTGGGCCCACCAAGGCCATCGACGATCGTCCCATCGCTCCAGCGCCCGATCAGGATCGTCGAATTGCCGAGCACATCGAGATTCTTCGCGGTGCCGCGATCGATGACGATCGTGCCGTTGTTGGTTTTGATCCCCGCAAAGCCGCCATCGGCATCGATCAGATGATTGTTGATCTGGAAAAATGCGTTGGTCGATCGCGGTGTGCTGACCTGGATTGGAATGATGAACCCGCCCTGTTTGATCGAATAGGCCAGCGCGGTGATGCTGGTCGTCTTGCTGGCATTGAAGCCGCCCGCATAGGCCAGCGACCCCGGCGGTGGAGTGGGTGTGGGCGTCTGGCCCGGCAGCCCGGCAAACTGGTCGGGTGCGCCACCGGTTTTGAGATAGTCGGCATAGGCGGCAAGGAAGCCCGCAATCACGCTGTCGAACCGCGTGTCGAGTGTTCCGGCAGCGCGCAACGCCGACAGATATTGCGCGACCTGCGCTTGCGTCAGCACGGTATATGCGCTCGGCACGCCGCCCTTGGCGAGATAATCATAATAGGCGCGCAACGCATCGCTATAGGTCGCAAATACGGGCAGATTTGCGAATGCGTCGGGTGCGGCCCCTGTCGCGATATAGGCGAAATAGTCGGTCAACAGCGTCGCATTGGCGCCGAGCAGTTCGTTCGCGCGTCCCGCCGCGGTGATCGCCTTCACGTAATCAGCAAGCTGGGTGAGCGACACCGTTTGATACCCGCTCGGCAGGCCACCCTTGGCGAGGAAATCGGCATAGGCGTTGAGCGTCGCGGCAAAGGCCGCGAAATTGGGTGGCGTCGGCAGTCCCGCGTACAGGTCGACATTCCCGCCGCCCGCGACGTAGCTGAAATAGCCGCGATAGAAGCTGTCGAGATCACCGAGAAAGCGCGCGCTCGCGCCCGCATTGCCGAGCGCGGTGAGATAGGCGGTGACCTGCGCCTGCGTCAGCGCGGTATAGCCGCTCGGGACGCCGCCTGCGGACAGATAGTCGAAATAGGCGCGCAGGGCGCTGGCATAGCCGGTGAAGATATTGGCGTTGAGTGCGGGGAACGCATCGACGCCGCCGCCGCCGCGCAGAAAGACGAGATAGTCGCGGAAGAGCGCCGCGTTGCTCGACGACAGTCGATCGAGCGCGCCGGCATCGGCAAGCGTTGCAAGATAGCTCCGCAATAGCGCGACATCGGCTGCACTATAGGCCGAGGGCACTCCGCCCGCTGCCAGATAGGCACCGAATGCATCAAGCGCGGTCGCGTATCCAGCGAAGATATTCGCGGGCAGGAGAGTATAGCCATCGATCGCGCCACCCTGATCAAGGTAATCGAGATAGCCCGCAAAAAAGGTAGCGCGGTCGCCGAGTACCGAATCGAACAGCCCCGTCGCGCGCAATGTGGCAAGATACGTCCGCAATGTCGCCGCATCGATCGCCTGGTAGCCGCTTGGTGCCCGGCCCGCTGACAGATAATCGAAATATGCGCCCAGCGCGAGGCGATATTGATCGACAAAGGCAAAGCCCGCGCCGCCTTTTGCCGCGGAGGTGAGATAGGCGGAAAGCAGCGCTTGGTCGGCGTTGCTCAGCCGGGCCGACAAGCCCGAATCGCGCAGGAAGACCAGATAGTCGTTGATCGTCGCCTGACTTGCACTCGCGAAATCGGCGGGCAGGCCGCCGCCCCGCACAAATGCGAAATAGGCGTTGACCAAATCGGTCGCGTTGGTGCCGAACCGCGCCGGATCACCGCCGCCGGTGATGAAGGCGAGATACGCATCGACGAGCGCGCGGTTACCTGCCGACAGCGCCGCAAAGCCGTCGGTCCGCGCGCGAAATGCGATGAAGGCGTTGATCCGCGCGACGCTGGTGCCCGTGAAACTTGACGGTGCAGCCCCGGCACGGAGAAGATCGAGATATTGCGTCAGCAACCCGGCATATACCGTCAGGAACTGCGCCCGCGCGCCGCCATCGGCAAGATAGCCGAGATAGGCGCGCACGATGTCCGCATTGGCACCTGCAAAGGCACGCCCGCCGTTCACGCGCGACAGCCGCGCGGCATAGGTAGCGAGCGTGGTGAGGTCACCCGTCGGGAAGCTGTCGAGCGTCGGATTGCCGACCGCCGCCTCGATCCGCGCCGCTGCGGTGAGAATGTCGCCCGATGCGCCATTGGCCGCCAATGCTGCCCCCAGCGCGACGGGGCTGCCGTTTGCGGCGGCAGCGAGCGGACCGCCTTCACGCTGATCGGCGACCTCGACAACGCCCGCCTCGCCATCGGCTGACGGTGCCGCCTGCGCACCGATCGCGACGACGCGATCGCTGCCCCGCGCATCGGCGCGCCACATTGCGCCCCGGGCGAAGTCGCGCGTGCCCGCTGCGGTCGCCAGTCGCATCGTCCCGTTCATCACATGCCCGCTTGCGAGCAACTTGCCGTCCGCATCGAGCGCCGCGGTAAAGCTGGCCGCCGCGCCTTCGCCGGCGATCACGCCAGCGACACCATCGGGCATATGGACCGTCGTGGCCGCCGCGCCGCCGCTCGCGACGGTGACGCTGCCCGCCAGCAAGTCGATATTGCCATCGGCACGGATCGCGTAGCTCGCCGCATCGACGAAGGATGCGACCGCGCCATTGTCCAGGCGGATCTGCGTGACGCCGGTCGTCTGGGTGACACGCGCACCCCCGGCGGCCTGATCGGCGAGCGTTCGATCGGTGGCGAAGACGACGTCGCGCGCCCCCGCCCCGCTGGCCAGTGCGATCGTCGATGCGCCGAATAACAGGCCGGTGAGAAGCGGGCGGGCATGATGGGCGAAACGGGTCATGAGCATGGTTTCCTGCTGCTGAATGGCAAAGAAGGCGGACATTAGAATTCGAACCGCAGGCCGACCGAGGCGGTCCAGCGGTCGAAATCGTAGAGCGCGATGTTGCTCCAATTGCGCGAATAGGTGGCGCGGGGGCGGACGAAGACATTGGGCAAGACCGCGATCTTGACGCCCGCGGACAGGTCAATCCGCTCGTCCGCGCGGTTGACGAGGAATAGCGGATCGGGCTGGTCGTATCGGCGCAGGTCGAATGCGGCACCCGCGATCACCGCGACCTTTGGCGCGACCGGGATTTCCGCGCCCGCGCTCGCGCCGGCGAAATCGTTCGAAAACGCATCGCCCGCCGCGCGCCGCGTTTCCTCATGCCCGGCGAGCACATTGAACGACGCGATCCGGGTCACGAATGCTGCAGCAAGTGCGTAACGGTCGGCATCGCGTAACGCATCGGTGTCGTAGTTGAACCGGTTATACTGCGCCGACACAGACAGCGCGCGGCTGCCCGGCAGCAGATGCGTATATTGCGCAATAGCCCCGTATGCCTGTCGGTAGCTGTTCTGCCCCAGCCAGAATTGCTGCACCTGTCCCGACAGCGATACGACATCACGATTGGCGAAGCTGTGCGCGGCACCCACGGTTCCCGTGACGCTCGCCTGATCGAACGCGCGGCTGTCGATGTTGTCGCGCCAATTGGCGAGCACGCTGCCGAAGATGCGATCCTGCCGCCCGGTCGCGCTGACGCCGCTGATGCCGCCGCTGATCTCGTAAAACTCATCGCCCTGCGCCCGTGCACCCGCGCCGAGCGTGCCTGGCCCGAGCCCGGCAAATAACGGAATGACGATCGACGTCAGGTCGGTCGCCGCATTGATATTGTCGTCATACCCGCCGCTGACATCGATAAAGCCGCTGAGATTTGATCCCCCGCCGCGGATTTCTCGATCGAGTTTGCGGACGAGCCCGGTGAACCGCTGACGGACGGGATCGGGCAGCGATGGGTCCTCGACCACCGTTGCGAATTGCGCGCGCGCGGTATCGGGATCGCCCGCCAATGCATAGGCACGTGCCAGCTCCGCGCGCGCCTGGGCATGGCCGGGATCGACCGCCAATACCCGCTGGAACGCGACGATCGCCTCGCCATAACGACCGGCATCCGATGCCGCGACGCCGAGTTCGTAATCCGCCGCGGGATCGCCGATACGATCGGCGACGCGCTTGCTGACCGCGTCATAGCGGGCTTGCGCCTCGATGTTTGGCGTTGCCTGATGCACCGGGGATGCCGACGCGGCCTGGCCGAGCCCGACCGCGAGCATGATGCCCAGCGCCGTCAGCGACGCGCCCGCGCGATAGTTTTCGTTCATGTTGCCCCAGCCCCTCAATCGTGGAATGTTGCGCGTTATCAGGGGGCAGGGGGGAGATGTCCGGTGACAAAGCCTGTTAGGTCGATGACAAATCGCGTGGGGCCGCGATTGTCGCGGTCGGTGCGGTTCGGCGTCATGGCGGCGATCATCGTCGCGCCGCTCATGTCCTGCGGGTCGGCGGCGAACGCCGCGCGCGCGACGTCGACCGCGCAATCCGACCGATCTTACGATCCCGACAATCGCCGTGACGCCGATCTCGCCCGGCTTGAGCGCGAGGCGAGCGACATCCAGACGCGCGGCGGCAGCCAGGCCGAAAGCGCGCTCCTGGTCGTCGCTGCGTGGCAGCGGCTTGCCGATGCGGCGGCTTCACGAAAAATCGACGGTCTGACGCATCCACTCCACGGTCTCGCGCTCGTCAAACAGGCATCCGCCATCCGCGAGCAGGGCGATCAGCCGCGTTCGATCGCCTTGGCGAAACGAGGGCTCGACGAACTTGCCCCCTTCGCATCTTCGTTCATCGTCACGATGGCGGAGGGCAGCGCGCTGTTGTCGCTGTCGCAAAGCGAAGCGGGGCGTCAGGACGAAGCGGCGGCGACGCTCGAACAGGCGACGACCGCGTTCGATGCTTTTGCCGCGTCGCATCCCGAAGAGATGCACAAACGCTCCACCGTCGTGGCCAAATCCAATCTGGAATTCGCCTATTCGCAGATATTGATGCGGCAAGGCCGTAATGACGCTGCGGGCGATTGGCAGCGGCGAAGCCTCGCCACCCGCAGTGCCGGGCTGGGCGAGCGGGACCCCGACACCGTCGGGTCGATGATCAGCTCTGCGCAGATTTTGTTGAAGGGCGGCAAACCCGATGAGGCCGAGCGGCAGGCGCGGCTCGCCGTGACCTACGCGCTCGACGGCACGCCCGAGGGGCATCCCGCACATGCCCGCGCCCTCGAAATGCTCGGCATCGTGCTGTCGCGGACGGGACGGCGGATCGAGAGCGTCGATTACCTGACGCGCGCGCTCGACATCAAACGTCGCACGCTTGGCGTCGACAATCTCTATTTCGCCTATGGCGTGCATAATCTCGCGACGATTCTCGTCGAGCTGGACAGGTTCGACGATGCCGAGCCATTGCTGATCGAGGCGGACAGGGGCTTTCGCGCCAATCAGGGGGAGGATAGCCGCTTCGCCGCGGGATCGCGGGGGTATCTGGGTCAGATCCATTTCGCGCGAGCGAACCCCGCGGCGGCGGTAACCGCACTGCGCGCGGTGCTGGCACAGCGCTCCCCCGGTCAGCGTGACGACCCCGCCCAGGTTCAGCGCATCTATCCCGCGCTGATCATGTCCGAACTGGATCTTGGCGATCGGACTTCGGCGCTTGCCGATGCGCGGCGTTATGATGCCGAGCGGTTGGTCGTCGACACCGCGAACGAGACGGTGGCGGCGCAGGCGGCAACGCTGATCGCGCTTGCCGAACCTCCCGACGCGGCGCGAGATGCGCGGCTCGGCGATGCGGCGGCGCAATTGATCGCGATCCTTGAAAACAATCAGTTTCTGGCCGACGACGGCGCGTTGACCTTCGAACAGCGCATCTCGCTCGACATCGTCCTGCGTGCCGCGGTCACACGCGGGGATGCCGCGCTCGGCCTGCGCGCGATGGATTTGCTGTCGGGATCGCGGATCGCGCAGGCCAACCGGCTCGTCGCCGATCGGCTTTCGGCAGAGGACGCCGGGCTCGCCGGCAGGCTGCGCGCGGCGCAGGACGCGACGCGCGATGTCGCCGCGAGCGACGGCGCGCTGCTGACAGCCCTCGCCAAGGACGCGGTCGTCAATGAGAAGGCCGTCGCCGCTGCGCGCGCCGCGCGAACCGAGGCAGTGACCCGGCTCGATGCGATTCGATCAAGCTTGCAGCAGGATTACCCGCAATGGTCCTCGGTGCGCGCGCGGGCGCGTCCCACGCTCGCGGCGCTACGTGCAGGATTATCCCGCAACGACGTGATTCTAGGCGCGGTTCCTGCGGCGGAAGGAACCTATCTTCTCGCGATTTCGCGCGATGGAGCGGCGCTCGTCAAATCGACGCTTGGGCGCGCGGCGGTGAGCGAGCATGTCAGACGATTGCGTCGGTCGTTGCTCATCCAGCAATTCGATGCCGCGACGAGCCATAATCTTTATCGCGCGATCTTCTCCGATGCGATCGCCCGTATCACGCGCGGACATGACCGGTTGCGTTTTGTCGCGAGCGGGGCTTTGGCGTCGATTCCGCTGTCGATCCTGCTCGAACTTCCCACCGCACGCCCCGATCGCGCTGCGGCGTGGCTCTTCAAGACGCACGCGACGAGCGTAACTCCCGGATTTGCGGCACTGCTCGATCGGACGCGCGCCACCGCAACCAGAGAGCCGCGATTTCTGGGCGTCGGCTCGCCGCTCCGCCAGGACGGTGCGGTGACGACCACTGAAGTCACCAGGGCGAGCGATTATTTTCGCGGTGGGCAGCGCGATCGGGAAACGCTCTCCGCATTGCCGCCGCTACCTGCTAGCGCGACCGAGCTGCGTACCGTTGCCGCGACGTTCGATCCCGATCATAGCCGCATCCTGACCGGGGCGGATGCGACAGAGGCCGCGTTGCGCGGCGACCTGTCAGGCTATTCGATGCTGATGTTCGCGACGCATGGGCTGGTCGGCGGGCGAACCGATGGGAAGGAGGAGGCCGCGCTCGTTCTGTCGCAGCCTGCACGTTCCAGCTTTGCCAGTGCGGGCGATGATGACGGTTTGCTGACCGTATCCGAAATCGCGCGGATGAGGCTCGACGCGGATTGGGTGATCCTTTCCGCATGCAACACCGCCGCGGGCGATCGGCCCGACTCAGCCGCCTATTCAGGGCTGGCGCAGGCGTTCATCTATGCAGGCACGCGCGCACTGTTGTTATCGCACTGGCAGGTGCGCGACGATGCGGCCGCGTTCCTCACCGTGGAAACCGTCCGCAAAGCTCGCAAGGGCCGCGATCGAGCGACTGCGCTACGCGATGCGCAGCGCAGCTTGATTGCCGATCGCAGCATTCCTGGATCCGACGATCCCGCGATCTGGGCACCGTTTGTCATCGTGGAATGATAACGGTCGAGCGGGACCATTGCGAGATCGCTCAGGCCGCTCCACCGTCGTCAGGCGAACCTGCATCAGTTGGTGAAGCACGGGCGATCCGACCCGATGGACGCCAAGTCTTGCTCGCGCATCGGGAAGGACAGCGCCGCCATTCTATTTCGACGAACATTGTATTCATCGCTTCAGCTATCGATGCGAACAACCAAACGCCCGCGATCGCGGTGACCGTCACCGCGATCGTGGTATCGCCGTAACGGTCACGCCAGCATACGCACCGATGGTTCGCGGTCGTAAAAGCGCGTTGCCGCAGCTTTCACGAATTCCCTGTCGAGCCCGACGATGCCCGCATCGGGCTCGACGCCGGCTTTATCGAGCAGTGGATTCGCCGCCTCACTCGCGCCGATGGCCTTGAGATGCCCGAACGCATTCATCACAAACTCTACCGCTGCTGCTTCTGTCATCAGGGCTGCGCAGCCTTCT
>JAPKCG010000514.1 GCA_028823055.1 Sphingomonas bacterium | reverse complement strand
AAAGCGGATGACAAAGCGGATGACGAAGCGGTTGATGGCGGGAATCGCGCTGTTGCTGGCGGCGATGGGGCTGGCCGGGGCGGCGGTGGCGGCCCCCAGCTGCGCGATCGGCGTGCCGGGGCAGACGATGCGCGTCGCGGTCGGCGATACGGGGCGATCGATGCTTGTCCATCTGCCCGCCGGGTTCGACCCCGCGACCCCTGCGCCGATCGTCTTCCTGCTCCACGGCAGCACCGCGACGGGGGCGGCGATGCTGCGCGATTCGCGGCTTGAGCCGACCAGCGATGCGCATGGCTTCATCGTCGCCGCGCCCGATGCGGGAATACCCGCGGGAAAGGGCTTCGTTTGGAACATCCCCGGCGTGCCGACGGTGACGGGGAAGATTCCCGGGCCGGACGATGCCGACGATGTCGTGTTTTTCGGCAAGGCCATCGACTGGCTGACGGCGCAGGGGTGCGGCGATCCCGCGCGCGTCTATGCGACCGGCTTGTCGGGGGGCGGGCGGATGACGTCGTGGCTGGGCTGTGTCGCCGCCGACCATTTCGCGGCGATTGCGCCGGTCGTGGGGTTACGCGCGGGCAATCCGCTGACGGCGGACACAACGCGCCCCGACCCCGCGACCTGCCACCCGACGCGCGCGGTGCCCGTCATCGCCTTTGCGGGTGACGAGGACACGACCAACCCGATTCAGGGCGGCGGCGCGGGATATTGGCAGTACACGATGCACGCCGCCGAACAGCGCTGGGCCCAGATCGCCGGCTGCACCGCCGCGCCGGTGACGCGCTGGGTGTCGCGGCACGTGTATGAGGAACGCTACGCCGACTGTCGCGACGGGGCCGAAGTGGTCGGGCGCATCACCGTCGGCGGCGGGCATGGCTGGGTCGTCGACAACGACGCGCTGTGGGCGTTTCTGTCGCGCTATCGGCGATAGCGCCGGGGCGTCGGCGCGGCTGAAGTTGACGACCTTTACACGGAAATGGGTATTTCTCTCGAGGGTGTCGCGGGGGCGTAAGGCGAGGGTTGGTGCGAGATACAGGCGCGCGGCGGAAGGCATCGTGGGGTTTTGGCAAAGGGTGGGTGTGTAGGACAGGATATTTGGACCGCGGATCGTCCGCTATCGCCCAATTGCGGACATTCACTTGCGCGAGCATAATGCCCAAATGCGGGCAGTCAGGATGTGCATTGCGGCTTTGCTGGTGCTGGCACTTATTTGTATGATTGCGGCAGGAGCGATGTTTTCGGTGGGGTCTGCGTTCTATGCGCTGACCGCACTGTCCGGCCTCGCTTTTGCGGTTCTGGTCATTAGTGCAGGCCTGACAGTCGGCGCGATGTTGCTGCTGAACAAGGCCGCACTGCCCCTGTTGCAACGCCGGAGGTAAGGCACCTAACGCCCAGTAGCGGACATTCCTCCTTCTGATATGGTAGACAGATGTTGGAGGCCCATTCGTTCGCTGCCTATGTCATTGGAGCGGTGGCCGTCGGCGTGGCTATGGACTGGGCAATCTTCGAGCGCTTCAAGATCACCATCGGACCGTATGTGAATTCCGATGAGGTAAGATACCGTGAACTGCCGTTTTGGCGGACGGGCTTAGTTGCTGTTGGGGCTGCGACCGTGGGCGTTAGCCTGTCGTCGCATCCGCCGCCCGGTTTTCCGTTTTGAGCGGGAACAGCGTTGTTCGTGAGCTCAAACGTGTACGGTCTCGTTGTCGCTTTCCGTCGCACTAATTCAATCCGGCAACGTGCGACGACTTTCCACTATTAACGGACCATCGGCGGCAGGGGCGCGCCGCACCAAGGACAGAAGCCGATCTCGACTGCGCTGCTGCCGCCATCATGGACCATAAGGCCGTAGCCCCCGTTCATCTCTGTTACGAAGCTATCCGGGCAATCTGACCGGTCATCGTGACGGGCACAGGTCCGGTTCAAATCGTCAGCCATTCGCTCACAACATGGGGTCGGGGTCATGCTGCTTTATGGACCCCGGCATATACTTCACGCAATGTCCGCTTTCCACCAAATCCGGACGTTCCTGCCTACCCCGCGTTCGCCGCCCGTGTCAGGTTAAGGAACACGTCTTCCAGGTCCGCTTCCTTGGTCGTTACGTCGACGATGCCGAGGCCCTCGGCCTGGACTGCCGCCAACACCTCACCCGCGTTGACGCGGCTTTTGTCGTAGGTGATCTCTAAAGTGCGATCGCCCTTTAGCGCGATTTTTTCGAAACAGGGGGCGGTGGGGGTGGCGGTCAGGTCGCGGTCGACGGTGACCGCGACGATCTTTTCCTGCGCCATGCCGACG
>JAPKCG010000513.1 GCA_028823055.1 Sphingomonas bacterium | reverse complement strand
GTCGTTCCGATCGATGCCGACGAAATCGTTCATCTGATAACCCGCCGCGGCGGTCAGTATGAAGTTGCGCAGCAATTCATGATCGGCGCGAAGCTCGAACGTATTCGCGACATAACCGCTTGACGTCGCGTTGATCGCTTCCTCGATACTGCGGACGGCCGCGAGGCTGATCGTCGTGAGTCCCGACGGAAAATATTCGACCCGCGCGTCATAGGTGAAGTTCGAGATCGTCCGATAGACATTGTCTGCGGCAAAACCACGACGGATATACCCCGCGCCGATTTGCGCCCGGACCAGCGCGCTCAAGTCGAAGCTGACCCCGCCAAGCACGCGCGCTTCCGAACCGTCGCGGTTGGGGATGCCAGGTGCGATGGTGTCGACGCGATGATTGATCGACGACAGATCGATCTCCCCGAAGACCGCCGTCGCGGGGGTTAGGGCGTATTCCAGACGCCCCGCGCCGCGCACGACGGTCCTGTCCCTGATGTCGAGATTGAACACCGTGCCCGTGGCCAGCGTGATGTCGTCGAAATTGAAATTGTTCACGTCCGCCGCCAGCATGCCGCGGACGCGCCCGAAGCGCGTCGTCCCGCGCGCGCCGGCGGTCACCTGAACATATTGGGCGGGCTGGATCGCGCTGTCGGGCACCGAGCTGGAAAACTGGTTTTGATAATCGCGACGCACTTGCGCGAAGCCGACGACGTTCGATTCGCGCGTGATGTCGTATCGGCCATCGACCCGTGCGTGATAGCCGCTTTGATTGCGGATCGTTTCCTTGAAGAAGCGACGCAGATCAAGCCCGCCGGTAACCCGGAGGTCATGGTTCGACCAGCGGCTTTGCAACCGCAGTTCGGGGTCGATTTCGGCAGAGGCGTCGCTGCGCGTGTTGGTCGGCGTATTGAAGACGTTGTCCGAATAGCCGATTCCGGTTTCCAGCTTCGGGTAAAGGAGAAACCCGCCCAGTCCGATTCCCTGCGCTTCATATTCAGGTCGTTGCCGTTCAGTGACCGCAATATTCCGACCGCGATTGGACGTGTCGGGAAGGGGGCTGTCGAGGAACGCGCCGACCGTCTGCGCGGACGTCGGGGCGGCCGCAAGCATCGCCAGGGCGGCGGCGGCGGCCGGGCGGCTGGCATAAATTGCTCGATTCACCACGGAACTGCCATCCGAAAACCCCCGAAATATGCTTGACCGACGCACCCCTGCACGAGCCCCCTCGACGGGCAATGCGCTTCGGCCGGTTCGTTGTCCCGGCTGCCCGAGCCAGGGGCCTTGCCACTGCTCAGAAATAGCGCTCGACAACCTTGACCGTGTCGCCCGGATAGATTTTCAGCGCCGGGCCGACCGGCACCTTCACTTCCTGGTTCGACCCCTGACGGGTGAGCAGGACGAAATTCTTGTTGGCCCGATAGGTGAAGCCCTGCGCGCTGGCGATGGCCTGATCGACCGTCAATCCGGGCGTATATGGCAGTTCGCCCGCCTTGTTGACTTCGCCGAGCACATAGAATGGCCGGAACGTCAGCACCTCCGTGGTGACCTTCGGGTCGCGAAGATACCCATTGGCCAGCCGCGCGGCCAATGCGTCGCTCAGCTCGGCTGCGGTCTTGCCCCCGGCATCGACCTGGCCGACCAGGGGAAACGCGATCTGACCATCCGACGGGACCGTGAATTCACCGCTCAGCGTCGGTTCGTTGAACACGTTGATCCGCACCTTGTCGGTCGCGGCAAGTCGATACACGGGTTCGGGCATCGAGGTGACGGCCGCCGTATCGGGGTCGAGCCCATAGGAAGACGAGGCGCAGGCGCCAGTCATAAGTGCAATAGCCAGCGCCAGATACTTCAACTCAAGGCCTCCCAGGCAGCACTCATCGAATTGCGCTTGTCATGCCGTTTTCCCGAACCAATCGCAAGGGGCGATTGCTGCGCCTGCTCAGTTTTGGGACAGGTCGACCCGTCGCCAGGTTCGCGCTAACCGGGCGAACCCGCTATATTGCGGGGCTATGGCCGTTCGATCGTCTTTTCTCTTGCTGGATGCAATGCACAATGAGAAACATGGTGACGGCAATTGTGCAGGCGTGGCAGGGTTCGCATACGCTGCCGGTCGATTGTGGGGCGATCGGAAGCGGGGCAGTCGGATGCCGGGTTCGATCCATATGATCGGGCAGGCCCGGTTTTTTTCGGATATGCCCATTCATCTGGACAGGCGGGACGTGGGGCGTCGTCGCGTTTGTCGACTGTACGCTGATGTCGCTTCAACGCCCGTTGATTGATTGGAGACTGCGATGCTGGTGATATTGGG
>JAPKCG010000077.1 GCA_028823055.1 Sphingomonas bacterium | reverse complement strand
CGCCTGGACAGCGTAAAGCGTGATTTCAGCGAGGTCCTCGACCTCGGCTGTTTCAACGGCGGTTTCGATTTAGCCGGTATGCGGTCCGATGTCCGGATAGCCCGGCTGGATGCCGGATATGATTTCGCTCTCTCCGCTCGGGGCGTCCAGGCGGATGAAGATCGTCTGCCTTTCGCAGACGCAAGCTTCGATCTGGTCGTAAGTGCGGGGGTACTCGATCAGGTCAACGACTTGCCGGGTGCCCTGACGCTGGCGCGGCGCGCTCTGCGTCCGGACGGATTATTTCTCGCCGCCTTTGTCGGGGCCGGGAGTCTCCCCGCTTTACGTATGGCTTTACGAGAGGCGGAGCGCGAACAACCGGCCGCACGCATCCATCCGCAAGTCGACGTCCGTTCGGCTGGCGACCTGCTCGTCCGTGCCGGATTCGCGTTGCCGGTCGCCGATGTCGAAACCCTGACAATACGCTACGGCTCTTTCGGTTCGGCGATCGACGATTTACGCGGCATGGCCGCTACCAATCTCCTCGTTGGGCGCACCGCAATGACTAGGGTAACGCTGGCGCGCGCCGGCGAGGCCTATCACGGGGCCGCCGACCCTGACGGCCGAACGACCGAGCGCATTGACATCGTCTATCTCACCGGATGGGCTCCCGATGCATCGCAACCCAAACCCGCGCGGCGCGGCAGCGGCAAGACATCGTTGGCCGACGCGCTAAAGCCTTCCGCCTAGACGATCAGTCCATCACCACCCTTCCGCGCAAGGACACGGCCCATCGCGTCGAACAGCGCGTCCATCGCGACGGGTTTGAACAACACATCATCGGCACCTGCCGCCACGCAGCGCTCGCGTAAATCGGGCGCGATATCCGCCGTTACGACGATAATTGGCACGTTTGCCTTCGCATCGGTCCGTGCGCGAATATGGCCAATTGCGGTAATCCCATCCATCCCGGGCATACGCAGATCGACGAGGACGATGTCGAAATCGTCGTCATCGATCATTCGCAAGCCCAGTTCGGCGTGATCGGCATCCGCCATGCCGACACCCGCGACATCGAGCATGTCCCTGACCACGCGGCGGTTCATCGGATCGTCTTCGATGAAGAGCACCTTCATCGCAACGGTCGCAGGCGAAGATAGGGCAGTATTCCTGATCGCATGAATTGGGCTTTACGCCTCATGCAGCCTTCGACACAAGCGCTGCGGCGGGCGCTTTCGCGGCGGCGCGCAGCTGTTCGATCAGCGCTGCTCCGGCAATCGGCTTGTAAATAATCCGTTCGACATCAATGGTCTCCAACGATTCAAGCGTCGCGCGCGCCGAATCAGGCCACAATAATATGATGCGCGCGCCACCGCGGCGACGGATCGACTCGACCTGCGCAACCAACCGGTCGGCTGTAACGCCGGTGCCATCGATCAACACCATCGCCGATGTCGCGCCCGCCAAAGTCGATGCCACCTCGTCGCCATCGCTCAGCACCGTTCTGGGAAATTCTGCTGCCAGTACGGTTTTCAGCATCGATCGGGAAATCGGACTGCCCCCCACAATCGCCAGATCGGCCGGGGCTTCGCGAGCGGCGCTCGGCTTTGCGGACGCTGCTTGAACGGTAGATAAGGGTAGGCTGACGACGAATGTCGTTCCCTGCCCCATCACGCTTTGTACGGTCACGTCACCACCCATCGCGCGGGCAAGATTGCGGGCGATCGTCAGCCCAAGCCCGGTCCCCCCAAATTCGCGGGTCGTGCTGGCATCGGCCTGTTTGAACGAATCGAAGATCGTCTCGATCTTATCAGGCGCGATGCCAATGCCGGTATCGCTGACCGAGAGCCGCATCATGCCATCGCCAGCTCGCGCGACGGTCAACGCGATGCATCCAGCGCGCGTGAACTTGACCGCATTGGCGAGCAGATTGAACAAAATCTGCCGCACACGTGGGCCGTCGCCATGAACCTCTTCCGGACAATCGCCGAGATCGAGCGTGAATGTCACCCCCCCAACCTTTGCCTGTTCCGACCATAGATCGCTCGCCGTCAACATCAGCGCGCGCAAGTCGAACGGGCGTTCGTCGATCGTCAGATTGCCGGTTTCCATCTTGGCGACATCCAGAATGTCGTCGACGAGCGCCTTCATCGTCTCGCCGGCGTCGTGGACGACGGTCAGCCTGTCGCGAGTCACCGGATCGAGCGACCGATCAACGAGCATCACCTGCGTCATGCCAAGAATGCCGTTGAGCGGTGTTCGGATTTCATGGCTGGTCGTCGCGAGAAACTCCGTCTTTGCCGCCAATGCCTTGGCCAGGGCGTCATTGGACACCGCAAGATCGTCGTTGGCCGCCTGCACCTTCGCCCGCGACCGACGCGTCAGCCGCAGGGCATAGAGCAGCATCGCAATCAGGATCATCGTTGCGACCGCGGCCCCGGAAAAGACGAGGCGCTGTGTTTCGGCGCGACTACGTTCGAACGCGGCGCTTTTCTGGGCGTCTTCAGCTTTCAGGTTAGCGATCTTCAGCGCTTGATTCGCAAAATCGAACCGGGCGCCCATCAACGCCGCGTTCGCAGACCGCGCCAGCATCGTCGCCTTGTCATCGAGCCGTTTCCAAGCCCGCAAATGTGGCAACGCCAGGTCGTATCGTCCGATTCTTTCAAAAATGAGATAGGCAGTTTTATGGGCCTCACGTTCGACCAGCAAACTGTCTGATGAATTCGGGTTTTCGAAGCTAGTTTCTATCAGTGCCCTGGCGCGCCGATAGTCACCATGCTGATACGCTGCCTGCGCCGCCAATGCCATCTGCTGTTTCCGAAACTCGGTGGGCGCGTCCTTGCCAATCGCTTGAAAGCTGCCTGCGATCGCCCGGTCGGCATCAGCGAGATTTCCATGGTCGAGCGCCAGTCTCGCAAGATTATTATAGACCGTACTTTCCAATAAAGGGCTGCCTAGATCCCTCGCGATTCCCAGCGCGATCTTGAACTCCGCGTCGGCTTCGCTCGTTCTGTCGAGTTCTTTTAGTGCGTTTCCGCGTCCATTATGGATCGAGAATAGCAGATTGCTGTCGGCATCGTAGGCATCGATAGCTTGCTCAAAATACTTGAGAGCAGAGGTCCAGTCATTGGCCGAATTATACAATATGGCGATCTGAATGAGAGCCTTCGACTGGCTTCGCAAATCGCGCAATTTACGATAGATTTCGTGAGCATCCTGATAATGGCGAAGGGCTTTCGCGACCGACCCGTTACCCGCCATGACGCCCCCCATCGATGCCAGCACATCGCCAAGAAGTTTTGAATCAGGTGCCGCGTCGCGGGCGATGCGATACGCGCTTTCGATCAAGGGTCGAGCTTTAGCGGGTTGGTCGATCCTCAGATACGCTTCACCTTCGAGCCAGCGAGCCGTAGCTTTCATGACCGAGCGCTTGCTGCTGGCTGGAATAGTGTCTGCAATCTGTTCTGCGGCGATGGCCGATGCGATCGAACTGCGCGGATTTGACAGCATGTATTTCCGCGCACGTGTGATGTGATCGTCAAATTTTCCGCTAGCGTTCCCGGGGCGCTGCGCAGCGGCGACATTTCCCGAAGCCATAAAAGCCAGGAAAATACTGATCCAGATCCAGCGGATGCTCACCCTGCCAACTTCACGGCCAACCCGCCACGAAACGTACTTTTTACGGTGGTGTCGACCAGGCCCCCTTCAAGATAGGCGTATAGCGCATCGATCCCGACGGGGCGGCTGATCAGGAATCCCTGGATCATGTCGCATCCCATAACGGTCAATAACGCCATGACGGCATGGGTCTCGACCCCTTCGGCCACGACCTCCATGTCCAGTGCATGCGCAAGATCGATCGTCGACCGTACAATCAACGGATCGCGATGCGAACTGGTAAGCTGCGAGATGAACAGGCGGTCGATCTTCAACTCGCGCGCCGGAAGTTGTTTCAAGTACGCGAGCGAAGATAAGCCCACGCCGTAATCGTCGATAGCAAGAACCACCCCAAAATCCGCAAATAGCTGCAGATTTGCCATTGCACTTTTCGGGTCGCGGATCACCGAGGTCTCGGTAACCTCGAAACCGAGTTTGGCATCCGTAGCAGCGAGTAGATCACAGGCCGATCGAACGAATGAGCTGTCGGTCAGCAACTGTCCTGAAACGTTGATGAACAATCTGATGTCTTGACCGCGCTCGGCGAGCGATACCTGGTCCGCAACGACACGCCTGATCGTCCATAATGTCAGTTCAGCGATCAATCCGGCTCGCTCGGCAGCCAAAATGAAATCGCCTGGCAATATGATGCCGCGTTGGGGGTGATTCCAACGGATCAGGCCTTCCGCACTCGTCACCTTTTGCAGACGAACGTTCAATTTCGGTTGATAGTGGAGCAGCAATTCATCGCGTTCGAGCGCTTCCGCCAATTCCCGCTTCAGCGGGATTGCATCGGCTGCGGCAGACGATTCCAATTCTGGAACGAGCACGCAATTTGCTGCGCGGGCTGCGGCCAGCGCTCGCTCCGCCTCTTCCGCGAGCAGGACAGTGTCGGCGTGTTCGAGCTTGGTTGACGCCCCGCCGAAGATCATCTCGACCACGTGCAACTCGCCATCCAAATCGAGCGGAACGGCGCAGAGCCGGGTAAAGTTGGCAATTGCTTGCCTCAATTCGTCCGCCGCATATCCCTCGAAGTTGATCTCGATCTGACGGCGTCCGATACGTGCGATCTGAACGCCGATTTGACGGGCCGCCAGACGCTCGACGATATCGTCGACAAGGCGGTCGGCGCTAGCGCACCCCGCTCTGCGTCGCAGCGCGTCGAAATTGCCAATTTCTCCGAAGATCTGGAAAAGCCGGTCCGGCCGCAAAACGTGCCTCGACCGTGGACCGATGTCGTCACCTATCGCCTGGCCAGGCAGTTCGTTGATTGCTGACATGACCGGTTCCTACCGGAAACCGTTGAACGCGACGTTAAAGCGTAAACACGGGTTTTCCGCAGGATAAATTTTGTTAACGCATTTGTAAGGCGGTTAAAGACCGGTTAAGTATATTCCACAGCTCGAAGGAGCTGCAAATAACAAGGGAGATTACCATGCTCGCTTTCCTGATTTCGCTCGTTTACGGCCAGGACGTTCGTCCCTGGTAAGGAATCGCGCCGGCTTGGCAGATTGCGAACCTACTGATTTCACTCAGTTTGCAAACTGTCGGGCTGGCATTTTATTGCAGCAACCGCGATTGGCCGTGTCTCTCAGCAGTTTCAGCTGAACCTCTCGACGGACTTTCCGCCAGATCCTTCGATTTGAACCAGACGAACGTCGTTTCCGTCGCGGTGCGTCGTCGCGGACTTGGATTAAATCTGCGCATTCCCTGTGACATTCCATATGAGATCGCGTTTAGATCGCGTATCGCCGTTTTCGATCCATATGTCGAAAAGCGGCGGCAACATATATCGCTGTCGTGGAATAGTGCACATCGACGATGACTGGATGTAGCTCGCATTAACCGGGTCAGCAAACTGCCACACGTGCGATGACGAGCGAATTAATCTCTTCGGTTGTTGCCCCTAACCCGAACGGGTAGCTTGGTTTCAAGCAGGCATTTGCTCCCAATCAAGATCAGCAGCTTTTTCCAGGGTCCCTGGATTGCTAAATTCCATGCTGTCATCAACAGAACCAAATCGCAGCGCGATGACATCAAGCGCGTAATTCTGATTGAGACGCCACGGCTTTTTCGCCCCCTGTTTCGGCAGGCGGTCGGCTGCGCGCTGGATATAACCTGATGAAAAATCGACGAACGGCTCGGTCGCCATGGTCGGATCGTCATTGCGCGGCGTCGCCTGGCGCATCCCGCGCTTTTTCATCGTGTTGAGCAGACGGCATGAATAGGTGGCCACCAAATCCGCCTTCAGCGTCCAAGACGCATTGGTATAGCCGAAAGTGTAGGTCAGATTGGGTACGTCCGAAAACATCATGCCCTTATATTGCAACGCCGTTGACAGATCGATCGGCGCGCCATCCATGCTGAAATCGACACCACTCATCAATTGAAGATCGAGCCCCGTTGCGGTCACGATAACATCCGCCTCGATAACTTCGCCCGAATTGAGCCGGATGCCTTCTGGCACGAACCGTTCGATCGTATCGGTTACGACTTTCGCGTTGCCGCCGTTGATCGCATCGAACAGATCGGCATCGGGCACCAGGCAGAGCCGCTGGTCCCAAGGATTGTAACGCGGGGTAAAATGCTTGTCGACATCGTAATCGGGGCCAAGATGCTCGCGCACCATCCCGATGAGCCGCTGCTTCGCCTTGGCCGGATTCTTTTGCGCCATTCGATAGAAAAGCATTTGAAACAGCACGTTTTTCCACCGCGTAATGTCATAGGCGAGTTGATTTGGCAGGACCGATCGCAGCCAGTTGGCAACCTTATCCTCGCCGGGGCGTGAAACGACATAGGTCGGCGACCGCTGTAACATCGTGACCTGTGCGCCGCCCTTGGCAAGCTCTGGAACCAGCGTCACCGCGGTCGCTCCGCTGCCGATCACGACGATCTTCTTCCCGTAATAGTCGAAGTTTTCGGGCCAATGTTGCGGATGGACGATGCGCCCCGCAAAATCAGCGCTGCCGACGAATTCAGGCGTATAGCCCTTGGCGTAGTTATAATAGCCCGAGCACATCGACAAAAAGTTGCAGGTGAACTCCACTTCCGCACCACTGCCATCGGTTGCCGTAACCGACCAGCGCGCATCTGAAGTCGACCAGGCGGCACGCTTTACGCGGTGACCGTACCGGATCTGGCGGTCGATTCCGTAGGCGTGAGCCGTCTCATTGACATATTTGCGGATCGAAGGGCCATCGGCGATCGATTTCGCTTCCGTCCAGGGATGGAAAGAAAAGCCCAGCGTATGCATGTCCGAATCGGATCGGATACCAGGATAGCGGAACAGGTCCCAGGTCCCGCCCATCGCCTCGCGTCCTTCAAGGATCACATAGGTTCGGCCGGGACATTTATCCTGCAAATGAAACCCTGTGCCGATCCCCGATATGCCCGCGCCCACCACGACAACGTCGAAATGCTCGGCATTCTGATCCGCCATGTCCGTTCTCCTCACCCAACCTCGCGAAACAGGTTGCTAAAGTGAACTTATCACGTCGCGCATCAATAGTCTTTCGAATAGCGCAGGCTCGCGCTGGAACCGCCGAACGATCCCGTCGAGGACAGCAGGCTTAGCGCCTTCGACAATGCGATTTCGATCTGCGTTGCGGTCATGCCCTTCGCGTCGGTGACGATCTCGACATAGATGTTGTCGGTCAGATATTTGCCCGCAGCAAGACTGGTTCCACGCCCGCTCGCCTCATCCGCGCCGAGAATGCGCAACCGGTCGAACCCCGTTGCGGAGCGCAACTTGCCGAGCGGATTGAGGCCACCGCCCGACCCGCGTAGCGAATTGAGCGCAGCCGCCAGTTGGATCGCCTCGGTTGCCGACAGGTTTGACGGATCGGTTCCGAACAACAGTCGGCTGAGCACTTCGTCCTGCGGCAATGTCGGCGTCGAGGTGAATGCGATCTGTGGTCGCTGCCCCGTCCCCGTGATGACGATGTTCGCGGTGATACCGTCCGTCGTCGTCGACGCCTGGATGTTGATATCCGGATCGGTCAGCGCCCCGCCGCGGAAACGGATCGTCCCACGAGTGACCTCGAAACGCTTGCCTGCGAAGGAATAGGTGCCGCGGACGAGGTCGAGCCCGCCGGTGATGACCGGGTTGGTCGCGGTTCCGCGAATTCGCAGGTCCATTCCCCATTCGGATTCAAGGCCCATGCCGGAAACGTAAATCTGGTCTTCCGCGCGAACCCGCAGGTCGAGCTTGATCACGCTTGGCGGCGTCGCCGCGGCGGGCCGGTCGGTGGGCCGCGACGTGCGAATTTCGCTCTTGCGACGGACGCCTGACAATTCGGGCACCTCTGCCTGACCCTGGCGGATGATTTCATAACGCGCATTGGGAATGATCAGATCGCCCTCGATCAGCGCGCCGTCCTTGCCATTGGTGAGCCGGATCGTACCGCTTGTCGTTGCCGATAAGGCGTCGCTCTTGGCCAACTGCGCATCGTCAAGTTTCGCGGTAATGTCGACCGGAAAACCGCTTTCGGCGGAAAGGCCGATGCTACCCTGTGCCTGAACGCTGCCGTCGCCTGCCCGTGCAGACAGATTGTTAAGAACTAGCCGGTCGTTGGTAAACCGCGCCGCCACCTTCATCTGGCTCAGCCGCGTACCATAGGTCTCATTATCATATGTCAGGTTATCCGCCCGGATCAGTCCCGTCAGCTGAGGCGCGGCGACCCGCCCGCCAAAATCGGCAGCGAGCGCGATCGGACCTGACAATTGCTGATTAGGCAGCGCGGCAAGGCTGAACAGCGTCGCCGATGGTCCGTTATACCGAATGCCGCCCGACAATGGCGCTTGTAACAACCGGGTTGTCCATGCGCCCGCCCCGGGCGGCAATGGGTTGAGCGACGCGACAAGGCGACCGATCGTTGCACCGCCACGCTTGATCAACGCGCGGGCATCGCCGCCCGTGGGGACCAGCTTGCCGACGAATACGACGTCGACCGCTTCGGACACCGCCGCGATACCCGTGCGGCGAAAATTGGAGATGTTGAGCCGCGCATCGGCATCGGGGATCGCCGCGCCCGTCTGCCGATAATCTAGGCTGCCCGTGGCTTTCCCCGACAGACCGAGACCCGGTGAGAAAGCCGACAGTATCGACAGGTCGAACGTGTCTAGCCGGACTTGTGCAGCCGTGACGCCGCCGCCGAACGAACCCGCGACGCGCGTCGAGCCCGCGCTGGACCCGTTACCGAAATCGATCCGCGTCGGCAGCAATTTATACGCTCCGCCGTTCGCGGTAATCCGCGCCGGATTGGCGGTGGTGAAGTTGATGCCATTGGCGCGCCCCTTCGCTGCCACGAGATAGTTGTCGGGCGACAATTGGGCGTTGAGCGCTATCCGGAACGGTACGCTGGACGATCCCGTCAACAGCGCCTGCGCGGTTCCGCGACCATCGACATAATTAACCTTCGCACGCGCCGATTCGATGACCAGGTCATTATATCGCGTATTCGCCAGCTGGACGTCGGCTATGACCTGCGGTGCCTTGGGGAACATGACGACATTGGCGTCTATGATTGCCCGTCCGATTGTGAAATCGGCAACGCCCGGAACGCTGGCATTATAAGCGCTCGCCTTGATATCCGCGCGCTGGTTGCCGCCTTGATTGCCCAGGGCCACATTGCCGCTGATGCCACGACCGGCGAATTGCAGCCCGCCCTGGAAGGGACCTGCTACGGTCTGGACAACTCGACCATTGGCGGTGATTCCGGCGAATAACAACTTGCGGACATCAATGGTCAGTTGCTGCCCGGGCGTCACGAACAGATCGGCATTGAATGGCCCGTAATCGGTATCACCGGTTGCCGCGACCGCGTAGCTGCCATTTCGCCCGACGATCCGCGCGTCGAGATTAGCGAGACCGATCCCGACCCCCGGCCGTGCGGCACGCAACGTGACGACGGGCGCGGTCGCCGTACCCGTCACGCGGGCCGATAAAGGGCCATATTGCGTTGAAAAGGCGTCGGCATTTACCAGCACGCTCCCCGAGGCGGGATCGAAGCGGCCGTTGCCGGTGGTGATGCGGAATTGCGGTGCGTCGAGGCGCAGATTGTTGAAGGTGACGACGCCTTCGGGACTGTAGCCGATGTCCGACCGAACAATGGCATTACCACCCAGAAAATTGCGCGCACCGTCGTTGAACAGCTGTTTCGTCGTCGCGACGACCCGGCCCGTGATGCCGAAGCCGCCATTCTTGCCCGGCACCAGCTTTGCATCGGTCGACAGATCGATGATCCCGATCCCGTCGACGCGATAGTTGTTGACCCTGCCCTTGAGCGCGCCCGAATAACGACCCGTCGCAGCATTCGCGACGACGATCGCGGTCGCGTCAATATTGTCGGACCGGATCCTGAGATTGTCAGACAGGATATTCGGCATCGAGATCGCGAAATCGCCATCGATACGGACATTGTTGGCCAGGCCGCCGACCGCGTCGTTCAACCCCGTCACCCGACGAGCGCGCGCGTGGACGGGCACCAGAATGCGATCCGACCGCACCGTCGCCCGACCTTCGGCATAGAGGTTTTCGACCCCCGTCGTGCCGAATGCGACTTGTGCCGCGCGCACCTTGTAATCGACCGTCGGGGTCGCGAACGCACCGTTGAGGACGACGCGCGCCAGCACATCACGGCCAGCCAGATTGGGCGCGATCGCCCCGGGCGTCAGCAATTGCGCGTCCACCGCAAAATTGCCGAAGCTGTTATTGGCCAGATCGATCAATCCGCCCGCATCTACCGCAAGCGCCGACGATTTAAGCGTGATCCGCGTATCCGCCTGGCGCTCGTTGAGCGTCGTGTCGATCGCAATGTCGAGCTGCGGCGAGGTCAGTCGTTCGACCGGCCCTTCGAGATACAGGCCGGGGCGCGTGAACCCGCGAACCTTGATCTGCCCGCCCTGCGCAGACACGCCGAGATTGGCGAGCGGCTGCCCGCCCAGCGTCGCCTGCGCCTTGCCGCGCCACGATTTCCAGCTTCCTTGTCCATCAACCACCGCAGTCAGCGGCTGTTTAAGCGACGCCATCGTGCCGAGAACGCCGCCGACCGGCGCGAACACACGCGCGCTGATGTCGAGCTTGTTCTGGTCGGGCACCGCATCGAGCATCAGCTTCAGCGTATCGCCACCCGACACCCCTGCCCCTCGCAGCGCCGCCGCATCGGTGACGAGTTGCGCGCGGCGATCCGCGATATGAACCTTGCCGTCGATCCGAATGACATGTTTCTGCCCCGTCACCGGCTTTTCGAGCACCAGTTTGCCGATATGCAGCCGGTCGATATCGATATCCAGATCGGGGAGCAGCGGCGCATTGGGGTCGCTCGGCTGCGGAATCAGCTCAGGCCGCCGTCGCAAGGTGATGAGATCGGTCGAAAGCGATTTCACATCGACATGATTATTGGCGAAGGCAAACGGCCGCCGGTCGACCGTCAGCCTCGGACTCGTCAGAAACACT
>JAPKCG010000512.1 GCA_028823055.1 Sphingomonas bacterium | reverse complement strand
GCGTGCCGAACTGCGCCGCCAGTCGCGGGCCGATCGTCGATTTGCCCGTGCTTTCAGGACCGTGGAGGCAGATAGATCGCACGCTCACGCCGCCTCCGCGCCTGCCACATGCGCCTGCCGCCCCAGCGCGCGTCGCCAGTCGATCAGTCCCGCAACCGATATCACCAGCAGCACGACGTACAGCGCGGTCGTGAACCATAGCCCCTTGACCGCATAGAGCGGCACCGACACGACATCGACCGCGATCCACAACCACCAGCTTTCGACCCGCCGCCGCGCCTGCAAAACCTGCGCCGCGACGCTTGCCGCCGCGATGCCCGCATCCCACCACGGATAGGCCGCGTCGGTGAAGGCGTGCATCCCCGTCCCCCACGCCGCCGCCGCGCCCGCGATGCCGACGACCCACAGCGTGCGGGTGCGGACCGCCAGCGTCCCGACGACGACCTCGCCCGCCTGCCCCTTCACGCGCGCCCAATCGATCCAGCCATACACGTTCACGACCAGGAAAAACCCCTGCAGCACCATGTCCGAATACAGCCGCGCGTCGGCGAAAATGCCGGCATAGATCGCCACCGCGACGATCGCGACGGGATAGTTCACGATGCTGCGCCGCGCGACCAGCGCGACATTGACCACCACCAGCAGGGCGGCGAGGGCTTCGATACTGTTCACCGCCACCGCCTAGCAGCGAACGCGCCAAGGTAAAGCGCCGCCGATCGCGCATCCGGGGACTGTCCTACTCAGGGCTGCTGTGTCAGGATCGGTCCATGCCGCCAAAACGACGCCAGATCCGTGCATTTTCAAGGATTTTCGCCCCATATGGACGGGGCGACAAACACCCGATTCCGTGTAAACTTCGTCAACTTCGCGCCACGGGCGCATAGCGGGAGCAGCGGACCAGTCATGCGTCACATCGCGATCATCGGGTCCGGCCCGGCGGGCTATTACACGGCGGAGGGGTGCCAGAAGCAGTTCGGCGATGATTGCCGCGTCGACATCATCGATCGCCTGCCCGTTCCCTATGGCCTGATCCGTACCGGCGTCGCCCCCGATCACCAATCGATCAAGGGCGTCAGCCGCCGCTACGAAGCGACCGCGCTCGCCGATAACATCCGCTTCTGCGGCAACGTCACGATTGGCCAGGACGTCTCGATCGCCGAACTGCTCGACCTGTACGACGCCGTCGTTCTCGCGACGGGTGCGCCCGCCGACCGTCCACTCGACATACCGGGGGCCGACTTGCCCGGCGTCGTCGGATCGGCGGCGTTCGTCGGCTGGTATAACGGCCATCCCGATTTCGCCGGACTCGCCCCGCCACTCCACGGCCCCGGCGCGGTCGTGATCGGCGCGGGCAATGTCGCGCTCGACGTCGCACGCATCCTTGCCAAGACCGGCGATGAGTTCACGGGCTCGGACATCGTCGGCCACGCGCTCGCTGCGCTCGGCCCGCACACGATCGATCACGTGACGATCCTCGCGCGCCGTGGCCCGCATGCGATCGCGATGACACCGAAGGAATTGGGCGAACTCGGCCAGCTCGCCCGCGCCGCGCCGCGCGTCGACCCCGCCGATCTGCCCCCGGTCGAGGAGGACGTCGCGCTCGATCCGGGTCAGCGCAAATCGGTGGCCTTGCTCCGTCAGTTCGCCGACCCCGGCCCGGCCAAACCGATCACCGTCGATTTCGACTTCTTCGCCGTACCCGTCGCGATCGAGGGCGACGACAAGGTCGAACGCGTCGTCATCGAACGCACACGTCTCGACAAGGATGGCCGCGCGGTCGGCACCGGCGAAAACTACACCATCCCCGCCGCGATGGTCGTCAGTTGCATCGGCTATCGCACGCCCCCGATCGAGGGCGTCCCCTATGACGTCAAACTCGGCCGCTTCGCCAATGACGAAGGCCGGATCGCGCCGGGCCTCTACGCGGTCGGCTGGGCACGCCGCGGGCCGACCGGGACGATCGGCACCAATCGCCCCGACGGCTTCATGATCGCCGACCATATCGCCGCCGATACCATCCCCGATAACGGCCCCGGCAGCAGCAAGGCGGGCCGCACCGGCCTCGACGCGCTGTTGTCGAAACGCGGCGTCGATCTCGTCACCTTCCGCGACTGGCAGGACATCGACCGCGCCGAGATCGCCGCCGCGCGGACGGGTGCCCCGCGCGAGAAATTCACCGCGATCGACGCGATGCTCGCCGCGCGCGAAGAGCGGTGACGCAGCGCTTGCACCCGCCCGGCCCGCTGGCTATAGGCGCGCCTCCAAGCGATCGACGCGTGCGCGCGCGAAACTCCGTCGGGGAG
>JAPKCG010000076.1 GCA_028823055.1 Sphingomonas bacterium | reverse complement strand
GCATCGCATCGACGCCGGGCAAACGCTCCGCGTCATCGATGTCGAGGGCAATCAGGCGGTCGATTTCCTGCTATACGCCGCCGCCGACGATGCCGAACGCTATAGCGCGCAGGACACCATCGCGGCGCAGGCCAACATCTTCCTGCGCACGGGCAGCACGCTGCTGTCGAACGAAGGCCGGGCGATGATGACGATCACCGCGACCTCGGTCGACTATCACGACACGATCGGCGGCGCATGTTCGTGTGAATCGAACAGCCTGCGTTACGGCCATCATACCAGGGCGCAGCATTCGTGCGTCGATAATTTCCTCGAAGCGAACCTGCGCGACGGGCGCGGCAAGCGCGACATCGTTTCGAACGTCAATTTCTTCATGAACGTGCCCGTCGAACCCGATGGCGTGCTCGGCATCGTCGACGGGATTTCGGCACCCGGGCTGACGGTCGACCTGCGCGCCGACATGGACGTGATCGTCGTTGTTTCCAATTGTCCCCAGATCAACAATCCCTGCAACGGCTTCAATCCCACCCCGGTTCGCATGATCGTGACGGCATGAGCTTCGACACCGTTCTCATCGCCAATCGCGGTGCGATTGCCTGTCGTATTATCCGCACGCTGCGGATCATGGGCATACGTTCGGTCGCGGTCTTTTCCGACGCGGACGAAGCCTCGCGCCATGTCGCCGAGGCGAATATCGCGATCCGGATCGGCGCGGGACCGGCGGGCGAAAGCTATCTCGACACCGCGCGCATCCTCGCCGCCGCGCAGGAGACGGGCGCTCAGGCGATCCATCCAGGCTATGGCTTTCTGTCCGAAAACGCCGATTTCGCGGAGGCATGCGCCGCCGCCGGGATCGTTTTCATCGGCCCTGCTCCCGACAACATCCGCGCCTTTGGGTTGAAACATAGCGCGCGTGCGCTCGCCGAGGCGGAGGGCGTGCCGTTGGCCCCCGGCACCGGGCTGCTCAGCGATGCCGAAGCAGCGGTCACCGCCGCCGCGCGGATAGGCTATCCGGTGATGCTGAAGGCAACGGCGGGCGGCGGCGGTATCGGTATGCGCGTGTGCCACGACGAAGCCGCCGTGCGCGACGGTTATGCGACCGTGGCGCGGCTCGGCGCGGGCAATTTCGGTGATGCCGGGCTGTTCCTCGAACGCTATGTCCCGCGTGCGCGTCATGTCGAGGTGCAGATTTTCGGCGACGGTGCCGGCCGCGTCGTCGCGCTCGGCGAGCGCGATTGCTCGCTACAGCGTCGCAATCAGAAGGTGATCGAGGAGGCCCCTGCCCCCAACCTTCCCGACGCGATCCGCAACGCGCTGACCGACGCCGCGATCCGGCTGGGTGCCGCCGCCCGCTATCGGTCAGCGGGCACGGTCGAATTTCTCTACGACGCCGAACGACAGGACTGGTTCTTTCTTGAGGTGAACACCCGCCTTCAAGTCGAACATGGCGTCACCGAGGAAGTGACCGGCATCGATCTGGTCGAATGGATGATCCGCGGCGCGGCGGGGGATTATGCGTTTCTCGATACGCCCGTGCCTCCCCCCAGCGGCTGGTCGATCCAGGCCCGGCTATATGCCGAGGATCCCGCGATCGATTTCCGTCCAGCCTCCGGTACACTTACCGAGGCAAGCTTTCCCGGCGATGCGCGTATCGAAACCTGGGTCGAAAGCGGATCGATCGTGTCGCCCTTTTACGACCCGATGCTGGCCAAGCTGATCGTCCGCGCCGACACGCGCGCCGCCGCGGTTGCGGCGATGCAGGCCGCGCTCGACGATACGCTGTTCGCGGGAATCGAGACCAATGTCCGCTGGTTGCGTGACGTCGCGCGTAGCGCCGATTTCGTTTCGGGCGACGTATCGACGCGGTCGCTCGAAGCGGTCGACCATTTTCCCCGCAGCCTCTCCGTCCTGTCGTCGGGCACATTGACGACGGTGCAGGATTATCCGGGCCGGATCGGCCTGTGGGACATTGGCGTGCCGCCATCGGGGCCGATGGACGCACGCGCCTTTCGTTTGGGCAATGCGCTGCTCGGCAACGATCCCGGCGCCGCAGGGCTTGAAGTCACCGCGACCGGCCCGACGCTTAAGTTCAACACCGATACGCGCATCTGCCTGACGGGCGCCGACTTCGGCGCGACGCTCGACGGGGCGACCGTAGCGCGCAATCAGCCGCTGGCGATCAGCGCGGGACAGACACTCGCACTTGGCCGCGTCGGCGGGGGCGGGATGCGCGGCTATGTCCTGTTCGCCGGTGGCCTTGATGTTCCCGCCTATCTGGGCAGCGGCAGCACCTTCGATCTTGGCGAATTTGGCGGGCATGGCGGGCGTCGGCTACTCGTCGGCGATACGCTACATCTGACGGGGAACGCCCCGGCGGTCATCCCCGGCCAGCGGCTGGTCGAGCAACCCGTGCTCGGTCCCGATTGGACGATCCGCGTCCTCTACGGCCCGCATGGCGCGCCCGATTTCTTCACGCCGGACGACATCGCCACCTTGCTGTCCGCCGACTGGCGCGTCCATTACAACAGCAACCGCACGGGTGTCCGCCTGATCGGCCCCAAGCCGCATTGGGCGCGACAGGACGGTGGTGAGGCGGGGCTCCACCCTTCCAACATCCACGACAACCCCTATGCGATCGGCGCGATCGATTTCACCGGCGACATGCCGATCATTCTCGGTCCCGACGGTCCGTCGCTCGGTGGATTCGTCTGTCCCTTCGTGGTGATCGCAGCGGATCTGTGGAAAGTCGGCCAACTCGCGCCCGGCGATCGCATCCGCTTTCAGGACGTCAGCCTAGCCGAAGCCGAACTGGCGAGCGCGGTCGAGGAAGGCATCATCGACGGTCGTCCCGCACCCATATCTGTTCTGGACCCGGCTCCAGCCCCAGACCCCGCTCTGGCTGGCAACAAATGCGACGCCGTACTTGCCGAGATCGAAGCGGAAGGCCGCCGCCCCCGCATCCTCTATCGTCGGCAGGGCGACCGCAATCTGCTCATTGAATATGGGCCGATCACACTCGACCTCGAACTGCGGCTGCGCGTCCACGCCGCGACCAGCGCGCTGGCGCAACTCGCGCTTGCCGGAATCATCGATATCGTTCCCGGCATCCGCTCGTTTCAGGTTCATTATGACGGAGTCGGTCTGCGCGAAGCCGCCTTGATCGACCGGCTGATGGCGATCGAGGAGGATCTGGGCGAACTCGACGATTTCACCAACCCCTCGCGCATCGTCCACCTGCCGCTCAGTTGGAACGATCCCGCGATCCACCAGACGATCGAACGCTATATGGCGGTCGTGCGCGACGATGCGCCCTGGTGCCCCGACAATATCGAATTCATTCGCCGCGCCAACGGGCTCGACAGTGCCGATGACGTCTATCGCACCGTGTTCGATGCGCATTACCTCGTCTACGGACTCGGCGATGTCTATCTCGGCGCGCCCGTGGCGACGCCGATCGACCCGCGCCACCGGCTCGTCACGACCAAATACAATCCCGCCCGCACCTGGACCCCGCCCAATGTCGTCGGCATCGGGGGCGCATATATGTGCATTTACGGGATGGAGGGTCCCGGCGGCTATCAACTCTTCGGGCGCACGATACAGGTCTGGAAGACGCATCATCCCACCGGCGCATTCACCGACGGCAAGCCGTGGCTGCTGCGCTTTTTCGATCAGATCCGCTTCTTCCCCGTCAGCCATGACGAACTGACCGAATGGCGGCGAGACTTTCCGCTTGGCCGCCGCACGATCGAGATCGAGGAAACCGAATTCCGCCTTGCCGATTATCGCGCTTTCCTCGCCGAGAATGCGGCATCGATCGAGGCGTTCGAGACGCAGCGCAACGCCGCCTTCGCCGCCGAGCGCGCCGAATGGGAACGCCGCGGCGAATTCGATCGCGTCGCCAGCCTGACCGAGGATGCGATCGATGCGCCGGCCGAAGCGATCACGTTGCCCGACGGTGCCGAACTTGTCGAAGCGCCATTCGGTGGCAGCGTCTGGAAGCTGCTCAAGGCGTCGGGCGACCCCGTCGAGGCGGGCGAGACGATCGCGATCCTGGAGGCGATGAAGACCGAATTTCCCGTCACCAGCCCCGCCACCGGCACGATCGCGGCGCTCTATGTCGCCGAGCGGCAAAGCGTGACCCCCGGTGCGCCGATGCTGGCGTTGGTACGGGCATGACCGATCTCAACCCGCTCTCTGTTGCTTCGATCGCCAGCCAGGTTCAAACCCGGCGCCGCACCGCCGCTACGGTGATCGAGGAAGTGATCGCGCGCCTGGCTTTTTACGACGAGGTGCAGAACGCCGTCTGGATCTCACGCTTCGACCCCGCCGATCTCCGCGTCGCCGCCGCGGCGGTCGACGACCGTATCGTTCGCGGCGAAACCCTGCCGCTCGCCGGCGTGCCGTTTGCGGTGAAGGACAATATCGACGTTCTCGGCCTCGACACGACGGCGGCCTGCCCCGCCTTTGCCTATACACCGACACGCGCGGCGACGGTGGTCGAGCGGCTCATCGCGGCGGGCGCGATCCCCATCGGCAAGACCAATCTCGATCAATTCGCCACCGGGCTCAACGGCACGCGCAGTCCATATGGTATCCCGCGAAACGCCTATAACCGTGCCTATGTCAGCGGCGGGTCGAGTTCGGGGTCGGCGGTCGCGGTCGCAGCGGGGCTCGTCGCCTTTTCGCTCGGCACCGACACCGCCGGGTCTGGCCGCGTGCCCGCCGCCTTCAACCACCTGATCGGATTCAAACCCACGCGCGGACGATGGAGCGGTCGCGGCCTCGTTCCCGCCTGCCGCACGCTCGACTGTATAACCGCCTTTACGCATGATGCGCGTGATGCGGCACTGATCGACACCGTCGTGGCCGGGCTTGACCGGGAGGACGGCTTTTCGCGCGCGCTTCCCGATGTCGCCCGCGGTCGTCGCCGGATCGGCATTCCTCGCGCCGACCAGCGCCCCTGGTTCGGCGATATCGAATCGGGCTTTCTCTACGACACGGCACTCGCGGGGCTGGATGCGGACTTGGTCGAGATCGACATGACGCCGCTCAACGAAGCCGCGCGGCTGCTCTACGACGGCCCCTGGGTCGCGGAACGCACCGCCGCACTCCGTGATCTGCTCCGCGAAGATGCCGATGCGATCCATCCCGTCGTCCGCTCGATCGTCGAGGAGGGCAACGCCTACAGCGCGGTCGAAGCTTTTGCCGCGAGCTATCGCCTCGCCGATCTCGCACGGATGGCGGAAGATATCTGGGCGAGCGTCGATCTGCTCGCGCTACCGACCACGCCGACCAGCTATCGCGTCGCCGAGATGCTCGCCGCGCCGATCGCGCTTAATGCCAGCCTCGGGGCCTATACCAATTTCGTCAATCTGCTCGACATGGCCGCGATCGCGGTGCCGACGGGCCGGTATCACTGCAATGTCGGGTTCGGGATCACGCTGATGGGGCCGGCGGGCAGCGACCGGAGCCTGATCGACGCGGCAACAGAATTTTTCCCCGCGACGGCATCCCCGCCGTCGCTCGATCTGGAGGGACGGATGGATACCGTGAAACTCGTCGTCGTCGGCGCCCATCTCAAGGACATGCCGCTGCACTGGCAACTGACGTCGCGCGACGCGCGCTTCGTCGCCGAAACGCAGACCGCGCCCAGCTATCGCCTCTATGCGATGGCGGACAGCGTGCCTGCCAAGCCTGCGCTCGTTTACAGCGACGATGGGGCTGCGATCGCGGTCGAGGTCTATGAACTCGACATGGCCGCCTTCGGCAGTTTCGTCGCCGAAGTACCGCCGCCGCTCGCGATCGGCACCGTTACGCTGGCCGATGGCAGCCAGGTCAAAGGCTTCGTCGCCGAACCCCGCGCGACCACGGGTGCAGAGGACATCACCGCACTTGGCGGCTGGCGACGGTTCGTCGCGCGATAGATATCTTGGGGGCCCGCGCGCGCGCGCCTGAAACCGAATAAAGCGATCAACGTCGCGCCGATGATGCGCGTCCGATCACCGACGGAAGCGACAATCGTGCCAGATTCCGGCCACGGCCGCGCTGGACGGAATTCGGCTCATCATCGCGGCTTCGACCTGCCCCATCCGGTCGATCAATTGGGGCCAGACGCGTTCTACGTTCAATGACGTATCACGATAAAACGTGGCTCCGGTTACCTTGCTTCCCATGATGACATCGTCGAGGGCAGTTATGAGCGGAGTACGTGTTGGCAACCGGATAATCGGTGCGCAATCGCCGGTAACCGTCGGCTGGGAGAATGTCCCGAAGGTCGAGGGCGGCGCGCTGAAACAGTTCGTTTTCAGCTGGTTTCAACCTGTCGTGCTGTTCGCGCTCATCGCTTTCTGGTTCTATGCGCCCAATTCGATTGCCAAGGCATCGACGGCGATCGGTATCGGCATCGGGTTCAAGGCACTGCTGCTGGCACTGGAATGGGTGAATCCGCGCTTCGACAGCTGGCGGCTGACATGGAAGGAAGCCGTTACCGACCTGTTTTACGTCGGCCTCGGTTACACCGTGATCCGCATGGCGGGTAATTTCATCGGCGACGATGTCATGATCGAAAACGTCCAGCAATTCCTTCACTGGGATAAGGTCAGTTGGTTCATGACGCTGCCCTTGCTGGTGCAGGCTTTTCTGATCTCGTTCATCTTCGATTTCGGCCAGTATTGGATGCATCGCGGGATGCACAATTGGCATCCTTTGTGGCTGACCCACGCGCCGCACCATTATATCACGCAGCTCAACATCAATAAGGGCGCGGTAGGAAATCCGGTCGAGCTCTTTTTGATCGGCCTGGGCGTTGGCGGGTTCTTCGACTTTCTGCCCCGTGCCGCGCTGCTGGCGGGCACGTTCGGCCTGGCGGTCGGGACATATCAGCACATCAACGTCCGCTTCAATTCGCCGCGCTGGTGGCGGTTCCTGTTCAACACCACCGAACATCACAGCGTCCATCATTCGCAGGATTACGAAGCCAGCCGCAGCAATTTCGCCGGAACATGGATCGTGATCGACCGGATATTCGGCACCTGTGTCGATGGTGAGGCCGAATTGCTCGGCATGGAGGGGGGACGCCGTATGTCGATCCCCGAAACGATGGCGTATCCGTTCAGCGAAGGATGGAAATCGATCAAGCAACGTATCGGCCGGTCGGTCGACGATGACGAACCGTCAGCGATGCCAGCCGAATGATGCTGCCCTTCGCAAAGGCCCGAGCGCATCTCGCCATCTTGCGGCGGCACATTGTCATTCTCCGCAGGGTCGATCACCGAAGCCCGGCGACATCGCTGTGAACCCCCGTCTCATCAACTGGATCTGGCATATCAGAGGCAGCGTTCCGCTACCGTCGTTGCAAGACCCCGATGAGAGCTTCGATCGACTGGCGCCCCTATTCGAGGAACGGGGCACCCGCTGGGATCGTCAGGGCAAGATGCTGACGTTCAGCAAGACCGATCAGGCCCCGCAGGATAAGATGTCGGTCTTCGATTCGGGTGTCCTGACGATCGAGTCGGGCAGTGACGGACGCAAATTGCGTTATGATTTGATCAGCCGTGCCCTGCTCTTCTGCTTCCTGGCACCGCTGCTGTTCCTCGGCATTGCCCAGGCAACCGTCGCGATCAGCGATCATCGGGTAGCCGCAGCCAAGGCCGAGGAACGCGCACATCCCAAAAAAGACAAGCCAAAGAAAAAACCGTTGCCGATGAGCGCATTTGACAAGGCGCTCGGTGCCCCCGCACCCGACAGCCCTGACAAGAAAAAACCTGACGAGGACAAGAATAGGATTTCGGCCACGCCAGCCTATGTTTTCGCGTCGATTTTTGCAGCTCTCTATATCATCGGACGAATATTGGAGAGCGTGCTAATCCATTCACTATTCAAACGACGACTAAACGGAACCGAACGTTCGAAAGATACAGCGGATATATTTATTAGAAAAACCGCCTCTTAGAAAGGGTCCGGCACCGCCATGTCTAAATTGTCGAACGCGACGGTGTCATCGAGGACGGGACATTGCCATGTCCTCGATGAACAATTCTAAAGGTATCGGTGATATTCGGATGCACCCGCTATTTCAGAAATAAGCATCAACTATCAGTCGAAGACATATCGAACGCCAAGTGCGAAGGTTCTCGATAGCAAGACGGTTCCGAGATTATATTGATCCTGTCCCCCAGCATCTTCGAAACGGTAATATTCCTGCTGCTTGGCCTTGGTTAGATTAACCGCGTCGAACGTGAGCCCCAAACGATCGGTCACACGCGCAGTCAGCTGGAAGTCCAGGCTCTTTTCCGGACGGCGCCACACCCCGATCGGATTGGCGAACAGTCGGGCCTCGTTGCGCGCGAGGAACGCCTTGCGCCACACGTAAGACAACCGCGCGCCGATCGGCCCACGGTCATAGGCCGCAGTCACATTATAAGAAAAGTCCGACACGCCGAAAAAAGCGGACGTGGTCTGGCCCGTGATAACACCGGCGGCATTGACCTGCGGGATGTTTTGCGACGATTTCAGGAAGGTCAGGCTGCCCTGCGCGCCGAAGCCCTTGAGCAGGCTGGGTAGCCACCTCGGAAAGAACGTAAAGCCGACCTCTGCTCCCTTGAGTACGCCGTTCGACGCATTTTCCGGTCGCGTAATCACGAAATTAGACGTGTTGAGACCAGTATTAGGGATCACGAACAATGAGCTGATCGGCACCACCAGCCCCTGTATCTCCCGCCGGAAAAGCGTGGTGTAGATTGCGCTGTCACGGTCGAAATACCATTCCAGCGCAAGGTCGTAATTTTTGGAGCTGGTCGGCTGGAGCTGGGGGTTGCCCTGCGTACCCGATCCGCGCCCGACCTGAGTCAGATCGCCCGTGAGAGTGAAATTGGGATTAAGATCGCCGAACGCCGCACGGCGCAGCGTTTCCCCGTAATTGGCGCGCAGCCGGACGCCGTCGAGCGGTTCGAACCGCAAGGTGACCGACGGCAGGAAGCGATTGGCGTTGACAGAACCCTGCGTCGCCGTCCCGGTGAACCGGTCGGTAAAATTCACGTCGGTGTCGACATCGACATAGCGAACGCCAAACTGTCCCTGAAGCGGTCGCCCGAAAATCGACAGCTCCGTATCGGCCTGGATATACGCCGCCATGTTGACCTCCTTCACCCGGAACACCGGAATGAACGTGAGGTCGTTGCTCAAGCGAATATTGTTGATCGGAATCCCACCGGGATTCGTCGCGGAACGTCCCGCATTAATGTAAAGCTGTCGGATCGCGTCGGCGTTGGCGTTGAGCGCATAGCCATTGGGGGCGACCCACGACGTGGGGACATCGGCCTTGCCTTCAAAAAACCCGTCATTGGTATATTGAAATTTCGGATCGAGTGTCGAGAAGTTGACGCCCAGCGCCCCGGCATCGGCGGTGCGCGAAAACGAACGCGCACTGCGCTCGTCGTAGCGGATGCCCGCCTTGACCTGACGGACGAAACCCTGATCCCAGCGATATTCGCCGTCAAGGTGCAGCGTGTAGGCTCCCCCCTTATTGGTATCCGCGTTGTCGAACAACTCTCCGACGGCCCAGCTATTCGGCTGGGCGAGCAAGGTATCGTCGGCGAAATGGTAGGACGGAATGCCGTTGCCTGTATTGAAGTCGACGTTCAGCTGGTTCGCGACCCTGGTCAGCCGCTGCGCGATGAACGTCGTTTCATTGGTGCTGGTCTGCCGCGACAGATCGGCGGTAATCTTGCCGCCCTCGCCAACGTCCCATTTGCCGTTCAGCGCGTATACGACGCTGTCGGTCTTGCTACTCGAATAATCCCCGCTCTGAAAGCCGAACACGTTGAACGCATCGCGGGCACGAACGACATTCGTCCCGTCATAAAGCTGCACCGTCGTCGGCGGCGGAACCCAGAAGTCGACGAAGCTGAATTGCAAGCTGTTGAATGTATTCCCACGAAAGCCTGCATAGAAGACTTCAGCGGTATAAACCGAACTGCTGTTCGGTGCCCATTGCAACGCGATATTGCCCGACGGCCGCTCACGTTCCCCGCGAAGGTCGGATGAGAAAATCGCATCGCGCGACAACAGATAGGGGGTCGAAACGCCGTTCACCAGCATCGTCGAGCCAGCCGCATCGTTCAAACCGCGATCGGTTCCCGGCTGCCATTCGCCCGCCCCGGGACCACGGATAAACGCCCCCGTGCGCGGGTCGGTCGCCGCCGGAAAGATGCGCTGGAACGGCACCAGGCCCGTGCCCGCTGTCGGCGCGCCATCGGCAAAGGGAACCTGCGCACCCGCAGTCACGGACATGTCGCGATATTTCGTCTTGATATAGCTCGCGTTGACGAGAATGCCGATGTCACCGATGCCCGTCGTCCAGCGATTGCTGATCAGTGCGCTGGCGTTGGGATTGTAGGTATCAGCCTGCTCATTGTAGATGCCGCGCGCGAACCCCGACACCGCAAAGCCGTCGAAATCGAAGGGGCGGCGCGTGAATACGTCGATCTGGCCCGCAATACCCGTCTCGATCTGATCGGCGGCACGGGTCTTATAGACGTCGATCCGCTTGACGAGGTTCGCGGGGATGTCCTGAAGTGCGAACGATTGCCCCGATGCCGTGAAGATATTGCGGCCATTCAGCGTGGTCAGCGCATCGGGAAGGCCGCGGATCGAAATACCCGCCGCTTCGCCGCCCGTGCGGTTGGTGACCTGAACGCCGGTGACGCGCTGCAACGCCTCGACGACGTTATTGTCAGGCAATTTGCCGACGTCCTCGGCAACGATCGAATCGACGATCTGGACCGAATTGCGCTTCACATTGAGCGCGCCGACGATCGATGCACGCACGCCGGTGACGACGATTTCGTTACCCGGATCGGTTACCGTGTCGGCATTGCCGATGCCGTCGTTGACATTGCCGCTCGATTGTCCCGCGGCAACGCTTCCGGTGCCGCGCGCCGGGGTGCCGTCGGAAGGCTGTTCGCGCGCGTCCTTCACGACCGCGCCGCCGTCGGAGGCCTGCGTTTGCGACTGGGCGGCGGTCGCCACCAGAAGTGACAACACCGAAGCCGTTCCGAGAATCAATGATTTGCGCGCCATCTGGCCCCTCCTGATATTTATCTGCCGCTAACCGCAGCTATTGCTCTGACATATGTAGGAG
>JAPKCG010000511.1 GCA_028823055.1 Sphingomonas bacterium | reverse complement strand
CGTGAGGCTCGGCCGCCGACGCCGCAGGAGCTTGCATCGATGGCCGAGAAGATCTGGCACGAGGCTTTTCCAGAGCGTCCATTTCGACGCGAGCGCGCCATGACCATCGCCGCCGTAGCGCTCACAGGCGAACGCCAGACGTGCAAGGGACCGCCGGCATCCTGTCCCGCTGAACCATTTCCGGCTAGAATGCGGAGCGCTACGGTCGGCCGATGGTCGCCAGGGCTGTCGTCCAGGAGAGGATGCGCCGCTTGAGCCGGCAACATGCTGGCCGTAGCACCGGCCGGTTTCTTCAAGCAGCCGATGTGGCGGTGGCGGCTCAAATCTCGGTGGGCACCGGCTTGTAAGGCACTCCGATCCGGGTTTCGGCCGTGCCGCGCCGCCGCAGGGTCGCGGCAATGTGGCGGTCGGCCGCCGCGCGATCGATGAAGGCGTGCCGCTGGGCCTGGCCGTGTGAGCCGATCCGGCCCCAGCGGGTTTCCACAACGATCATGCCGAAAAGATCGAGGCTCGCGGTGATGCTGTAGCGCCGGCGGATGTTGCGCGCCGGATCGAGCGCCACCAGCTCGATCGGCTCGGGCAAGGACAGGTTCGCGCCATTCATGGCGCGGAGCCTACGAATTATGCCTCTCCAAGTCCGGCGACTTTCTTGAATCAATGGCACGCCGGTGATTCAAGAAATCGATGGTTCCTCGAAGCGTTACCGCGTCTGCGGGAGTGCGCGACGCTTCTGGCGCTGTTCGAGCCAGGTGGTGAACGCCGACTGGGTGCAAACGTCCAAGGGTTCATAGGTGCCCGGCGCAACACGCCGAAACAGCATGGGGCCGGTCCGAACGGTGCTTCGGCCGAGAGACACCTGGCAGCTATTCCCGGTCATTCCGCACCGGCCACCTATGTTCATCACCGGACTGGTGCGGATGCGAATTGGTCCCGAGACGCGGCCCTTCGTGATGCTGATAACGCGCGCGGGGCGGCTCTGCTCGATCTTATGCCCGGGCCTGAACCATGGTCGTGCTCGTCCGTCCGACCCGCACCAGAAACTGCGCGGTGCCGTCACCGGCGCCCGCCCTATCTCCAACTCACCAACAAGATCGGCTTTGGTGAACGCCGCGCGTCCCGCTGCCTCGATATTGTCGGGCAGGATGCAGGAGCACGCCATGGCGGGCGTGGACGCGCTCAACGCCGCACCGGCCAGAGCCGTGCCGATCGCTCGCGATAGCGACACCATCATCATACCGGGAGGCTACGCCCGCACGGCTGAACGGAGCATGGCCTGAGTGCGCCTATGGAATCGCTGTCGGATCGGCGATGCGCCCGAAAAACAGCACCGCGCCGCTCTTTCGGTCTCGCAGGGTGGCAAGGAAAGGACGATCGACCACCATCTCCGGCACCTGAGGCTCTATCCGCGCACTGGTCACGACGATCTTGACTGCGGTTGCCGCCGCCGCCTCGGTGCCCTCCTCATCGACGCGCAGGAAGGTCGCGTGCGCCACGTCATCGATCGCGAGGCGCGCACCGCTGGCGAGCCCCGACAGGTCCGCACGCTGCTGGTCGAAGGCGCTTGGCATGCCCGCTGCGATCAGCGCTGCCTTCACGCTCTCATCGAACCTCGCTTCGAAGCGGGGCAGAACGATCCGCATCTCGCGAGCCTGCTCCGCGGACAGGTCGAAACGATCATTGCCGCCCTGCTCGCCGGCGAAGAAATCGACACCCTTCAGCTCACGCTCCCAGCGGCGCAGGGTTGCCGCGTCACGTGGCAGGAAAATCTCCATCACGAAACGACCGTTGCGACCATAAGGCAGCGCGATCGCTTGCCCTTCCCGGGTCTCGCGGTAGTCGAACCGGCCAATCCGCTTCATCATCGTGATCGGGATGCGCGTGCCGTCGCCACGCGTGAAGGACCGCGTTTCCGTCTCCTCGAACGGCACCTGCCACTTCGCCTTGAAGTAAAGCGCGTTGGTCAGCACAGCGGCGGTGTCATCCCCGAAGCCGCTCGGAGAGACGATCTCCGAAATCCTGCCCTTCGTCTCGCGCGAAACCCAGCCATTGATCCGCTCGGCCGCTCCGGTGGGATCACCAGCATAATCGACGGTTTCCGGAGCCGCTCCGAAGCCGGCATGCGCCTCGGCGACATACTCGTCCCGGACCGGCAATCCCTTCGCCAGCCACAGCGCGTTCGCGATGCCGAGCGCGGTATCGGCATCGCCGGTGTCGTTAAGCTGGGCATTGTAGGATTTGATGAGCGCAGGGACGTTGCGGGACGAATCCCAACCAAGCACGCGGCCAATCTCCTCGCGCGTGGCGCCCCGCGCGCCAAGGTAGG
>JAPKCG010000510.1 GCA_028823055.1 Sphingomonas bacterium | reverse complement strand
CAACCCCATCGAAAAGGCCTTCTCCAAGCTCAAGGCCATGCTCAGAAAGATCGGCGAGCGGACTGTGAACGGCCTCTGGAACCTCATCGGCAGGCTCGTCGATATCTTCCAACCAATCGAATGCGCCAACTACTTCACATCGTGCGGTTATGATCTGGACTGATCGAAAACCGCTCTAGGCTTAGGACTCACTGATCACAGCCAGAAGAGCACGGTGGCGGCCAGTGCTAGTGCGGAGAAGCCGACGGTTGGCGGTCATATCGCGTTGCCACGCGGCGCCAGTCCTTCAGGCGGCCGAACATGATCTCGATGCGGTTACGCCGTTCGTACCGCGGCTTGTCGTATTTGACAGGCAGAGATCGGGATTTGCGGCCCGGAAGGCACGGTTTGATGCCCTTTTGCTCCAGCGCATCTCTGAACCAGTCAGCGTCATAGCCGCGGTCGGCGAGCATCCACTTGGCCTTGGGCAGATCGTCAAGCAAGGCAGCTGCACCGGTGTAATCGCTGATCTGGCCAGCCGTGATGAAGAAGCTTAAAGGGCGGCCGTTTGCATCAGTCGCGGCGTGCAGCTTCGTGTTGATGCCGCCCTTGGTCCGTCCAATCAGGGGCCCGAGATCCCTGTTTACCCCAAGGCTGGAAGGCGTGCGGCCGGCCTTGAGATAGGTTGCGTCGATCATGTCGGCCTGCGGGTGGGCTTTCTGGTCTATAGGGCCCCATGGCAGCCTGCCTGCCGACCGCCGGCACCGGAGGTGGCTCCACCGCCATCTCCGGCCTCCGGTTCCGCTTCGCTCCACCTCCGTCCGGACATGACGGCGACAAGCTTATTGTACTAACAAACCGCTCGGTCCGCTCCGTGGGGGCAGATCAGATCCGCACGTCAGCCGTGCGGGCGCATAACCACCTTAATGACGCCTTCTTCCTTGTCCCGAAACTTGGCGTACATTTCCGGCGCGTCCTCGAGGCTTGCCGGGTGGGTAATCACGAAACTGGGATCGATTGCACCGGCTACGATCTTCTCCAGCAACGGCTTGGTGTAGCGCTGGACGTGAGTCTGACCGAGTTTGATCGTCAATCCCTTGTTCATTGCCGCCCCAAGTGGCAGCTTGTCGGCCACGCCGACATATACGCCGGGGACGGACACCGTGCCTCCCTTGCGACAATTCATGATGGCTTGGCGCAGCACATGCACCCGATCAGTGGCGAGCATCAAGCTCGCCTTGACCTTGTCCATCACCGCATCGGCTGCGCCGTGAGCTGCGGCCTCGCAGCCGACCGCATCGATGCAGCTGTCCGGGCCACGTCCCTTGGTCCGCGCCTGCAATTCGTCATAAACATCGGTCTCGGCGAAGTTGATCGTTTCGGCGCCGCCCGCCTCGGCCATGACGAGCCGCTCGGACACCTCGTCGATCGCGATCACCCGGCCCGCGCCCATCATCAGGGCCGATCGGATGGCGAACTGACCGACTGGGCCGCAACCCCAGATCGCGACGGTGTCGCCGGGCTCGATCTGCGCGTTCTCGGCGGCCATGTAGCCTGTGGGAAAGATGTCGGACAGAAACAGCGCCTGCTCATCCGTAATGTTGTCGGGGATTTTGATCGGACCGACGTCGGCCATCGGCACGCGCAGATATTCCGCCTGACCGCCGCAGTAGCCGCCCATCATGTGGCTGAAGCCGAACAACCCTGCGGGCGAATGGCCCATAGCCTTTGCTGCCATCTCGGCGTTCGGATTCGTCCGGTCGCAAGCTGCAAACAGGCCTTTCTTGCAGAACCAGCAATCGCCGCAGCTGATCGTGAAGGGTACGACGACACGATCGCCGATCTTCAGGTTCGTCACTTCGGAACCGAGCGCCACGACCTCGCCCATATTCTCGTGGCCGAGGATATCACCTGCCTCCATCGTAGGCTGGTAACCATCGAGCAGGTGAAGGTCGGACCCGCAAATGGCGCATGCCGTCACCTTGATGATGGCATCACGGGGATGCTTGATCTCGGGATCTGCGACGGTGTCGACGCGGACGTCACCCTTACCGTGCCAACACAGTGCGCGCATAATCTTCTCCATTCAGAAGACCGGTCCGACCGTCAAACCAGTCCGAAGACCTTAACGCGCTTGGGCGTGATCGGGTCCCGCCTTTTTGCGCCGCCAGAGCAGCGGTGCGCTTTCACATAGCTGCTGTCGATCTGGCCGGTCTCGGCGATCCACCCTTCCTCGGTCAGCGCCGCCAGGATACAGTTCCACACGCCGCGTCGGCTCCAGCGGGTCCAGCGATTGTAGATGGTCGTCGAGGGACCATAGTCGCTCGGGCAATCGGCCCAGCGCCCGCC
>JAPKCG010000509.1 GCA_028823055.1 Sphingomonas bacterium | reverse complement strand
TTTGGTTTCCGCCCAGGCGGCGGTTTCGGGCGCGATCAGTTCGACATGGCCGGTCGCGGGCACGGTGTGGAGCGCGACCCGGTCGCCCGCCGCCTTCGCCTTGGCGACATAGTCGGTGGCGAGGCGGTAGGGGATGATGCGGTCTTCGCGGCCGTTAACGAGGTCTTGCCGCGCACCGAGCGGAAGCAGATGTGGAACCGACGTGTCGGCATAGGGCGCTGCGCGGGCCGGATCGATCAGCTTTGCCACGATGTCGGTGCCGCAGCCATTGTCGGGGCTGGCGGCGACCGCTTCCAGATCGGGCAGGCCGCCGAGGCTGATCACATGGCCGATCCGCAATGGATGGGCGACGTGGAGCGGGCTCGACGCCGCGATGCCCTTACGTCCCGCCGCCCAGAGGGCGAGGTGACCGCCCGCGCTGTGCCCGATCGCAACGACACGGCGCATGTCGAGGTCATAGGTTCGGGCAATGCCGGGGAGTGCGTCGATCGCCGCGCCGGTATCAGCAAAGGTGCCGGGATAGCCGCCGCCGTCGCGATCAACGCCGCGATAGTCGATGTTCCAGACCGCGATACCGTCATGGCGCAGATCATCGGCGATCCAGTCCATCAAGGTCCGGTCGACGATCTCCGTCTGCCAGCAGCCGCCGTGGATCATGATGACGACGGGCGCGTGGCCGACGCCTTTGGGCAGCCACAGGTCGCCGCGCTGGAGCGGATCGGTGCCATAGGGGATCGTGGCGTCAGCCGTCGGGCGCGGGCGCTTCGTGAGGTCGGGCCAGGTCAGCAGCGTCGGATCGGCGGGAGCGGTCATGGCGGTCAGGGGCAACAGCATGAGGATGAGAACGAGTAAACGCATCGCGTGTCCCTAGCCCAGCCAGCGCACCCACGCCAACGAGGGTTGAGACGATCGTAACCCGATGGTGATAGGGGCGGCATCGCCATGAAGATCCTCGTGCTGTCCAGCCTGTATCCGAACGACGCCCAGCCGCGTCACGGGATTTTCATCGAACATCGCGTGTCGCATGTCGCCGGGCCGGGGGATGAGATTCGCGTCGTCGCGCCGGTGCCGTGGTTTCCGAGCGCCCACCCGCGCTTCGGTCACTATGCCGAGTTCGCGCGGGTGCCGGGGCGCGATGAGCGGCGCGGGATCGCGATTACGCATCCGCGCTATCCGCTGGTCCCCAAGCTGTCGCATCTGACGCCGACGATGATGGCGCGCGCGGTCGGTCGGCATATCGATGAAATACGGCGCGATTTCGATTTCGACGTGATCGACGCCTATTATCTCTACCCCGATGCGATCGCGGCGGGGATGATCGCACGGCGGGTCGACCGGCCTGTCGTCATGACCGCGCTGGGCAGCGACGTCAGCCTGATCGCGCAGGCCCCCTTTGAACGCCGCCGGATCGTGGCGGCGACCGATCAGGCCGCGACGGTGACCGCGGTTTGCGGTGCGTTGCGTGACGAATTGATCGCGGTCGGGGCGGCGGCGGACAAAGTGTGCGTCATCGAGCATGGCGTCGACCTCGTCCTGTTCCAGCCGCCCACGGATCGCACCGCATCGCGCGCACGGCTGGGGATCGATGCGCCGACGGTGCTGATCGTCGGGCATCTGATCGATTTGAAGGGGCAGGATCTGGCGATCCGCGCGGTGGCGACGGTCCCCGGCGTGCGGCTGACGATCGCGGGGCATGGCCCGAACGCAGCGGCGCTGCAGGCGCTGGCGGCGGCGCTGGGCGTGGCGGATCGCGTCGATTTCCTCGGGCATGTCGATCAGGCGCGGCTGGTCGAACTATACGGAGCGGTCGATCTCGTCGCCAATTGTTCGGAGCGGGAGGGGATTTCGAACGTCCTGCTCGAATCGCTGGCATGTGGCACGCCGCTCGTCGCGACCCCGGTGTGGGGATCGCCCGAAGTCGTGAAGGTCCCCGAGGCGGGGCGGTTGACGCGCGATCGGTCGGTGACGGCGATTGCCGAAGCGATCCGCGCGGTGTTAGCCGATCCGCCCGACCGCACGACAACGCGGCGTTATGCGGAGCGCTATAACTGGGACGAGACGGGGCGGCAGCATCGCGCAGTGCTGGCGGCGGCGGTTGCGGGGCATCGCGGCTAGGATTGGGCGAACCGCGGAGAGAAACCCCCGCGCCCTTTGACCCGCCCCGCGCGCCTGCTAAGCGTTCCCGATATGGCCACCGATTTCGCAGAACCGCCGATCGGCGTGCTCGACGCCCCTTTCGATAGCGCGCTTTCCGACCGGTATCTGGTCTATGCACTGTCGACGATCACCGCGCGCTCGAGCCGGCGCCACGCTTCGTGGGCCTTGGCCCTC
>JAPKCG010000508.1 GCA_028823055.1 Sphingomonas bacterium | reverse complement strand
GGTGAGCTCGGCCTCGAGCGACGTGTCCACGAAGTCGTTGAGCGTCAGCGCGTCGCCCGCCAAGTAAAGCGACCCCGCGATCAGGACGAGCGGTGCGGGGTCGTGGCGTGCGGCGATCTCGAGCGCCTCCGCGATCCCGCCAGCCGTCGTGGCGGACAGATCATGCTGGCGGGCGATCGCGGTGAGTTCGTCGGGAGCATGATGCGCGTGGCCGCGGACGGGGACAGCGACGATACTCGTCAGCGATGGCGCGAGCGTGGCGAGGATGCCCGCCGCGTCCTTGTTCGCGAGCATCCCGGTAATCAGCACGACGGGACGCCCGCGCGCCAGCGTTGGCAGCGCGCGCGCGATCGGGCGGGCGGCGGCGGGATTATGTGCGCCGTCGAGCCACAATTCACTCATCTCCGGCAATTTGCGTGTGAGCGGCCCGTCTCCCAGTCGCTGCAGGCGCGCCGGCCAGCTTGCCCAGTCGGCAGCGGCACGGATCGCGGCTTCGGGCACCGATACCGCACCCTGATGGCGTAGCATCGCGATCGCCAGCGCCAGATTGCGCGATTGATGCGTGCCGACAAGGCGAGGGCGATGGGTGACGATGTCAAAGCCCGCGTCGCGGTAGCGCATCGTTGAGCGGGCAGTCTCACTCGTCCAGCCGGTCCCGCGCGCATGGACGGGTGCGCCCGCCGCCGCCGCGATTGCCGCGATGCGTTCACGGATCGGTTTAGGGTAGTTCATCGTGACCAGGGGTACGCCTGCCTTCGCGATGCCTGCCTTTTCGCCTGCAATGTCGATCAATCGGTCGCCGAGGAACGATTGATGATCGATCCCGAGCTGCGCGATCCCGCACACGGCGGGGCTGACGACATTGGTTGCATCGAGCCGCCCGCCGAGCCCGACTTCTAGGATCGTTGCTGCAGCCGGGGTGCGGCTGAAGGCGAGAAAGGCGGCGGTGGTGGTGACTTCGAAGAAACTCGCGCCGACGCCCTCCGCAACATCGAGAACTTCGGCGAGGAGCACCGCGAGCGGCTCGTCGTCGATAAGCTTGCCCGCGATCCGAATACGTTCGTTGAACCGCACGAGATGCGGCGAGGAATAGACATGGACGCTGTGCCCCGCCGCCTCAATCGCGGCGCGCAGAAAGGCGCAGGTCGATCCCTTGCCGTTGGTGCCCGCGACGTGGAAGACGGGCGGGATCGAAAGATGAGGATCGCCCAGCCGTGCGAGCAACGCCGTAATTCGCTCAAGCCCCAATATGTCCGCGCCCGGTGACAACGCGGTCAGCCGGTCCAGCTGAGCTTGTACCGCAGCGTGGGACGAGGTGGCGTGATCGGCCATCCATTTACCTTTTTACGACCGTTGCGGCGGTCGTCAGGCCGCTTCCCGCTCGGCAGTCAGATAGTCGATGACCGTCGCGAGTTGTGCCTTCATCGCCTTGCGATGCGTGACCATATCGATCATGCCATGAGCGAGCAGATATTCGGCGCGCTGAAACCCTTCGGGCAGCTTTTCGCGGATCGTGCTTTCGATCACGCGCTGGCCTGCGAAACCGATCAGCGCATTGGGCTCGGAAATCTGGATATCGCCGAGCATCGCATAGCTCGCGGTGACGCCGCCCGTCGTCGGATCGGTCAGCACGACGATGTAAGGTAACCCGGCATCGTGAAGCATCTGGATCGCGACGGTGCTGCGCGGCATTTGCATCAGGCTCAAAATGCCTTCCTGCATCCGTGCGCCACCGGCCGCGGTGAAGATAATGTATGGGCACCGGTCCGCGATCGCCGCCTCGACGCCGCGAACAAAGGCTTCACCGACCGCGAGGCCCATCGATCCGCCCATGAAGGCGAAGTCCTGCACCCCAACCACTGCGCTCTTCCCGTCGATCGTCCCGCGCGCGTTGAGTAATGCGTCGTTTTCCATCGTCGCGGTCCGCGCCGTCTTGATCCGATCCGTATAGCGTTTGGAATCGCGGAATTTCAGCGGGTCTTCGGGCACGCGGGGTGCGGGGAGTTCGGTGAAGCTACCCACGTCGAATATCTGGCCGAACCGCACTTTCGGCCCGATGCGCTCGTGATGATCGCATTTGGGGCAGACATAGAGGTTCTCCTCCAGCTCCTTGCTGAAGACCATCTGGCCGCAACCCTTGCATTTGTGCCAGAGATTTTCCTCCGACGTATCTTCCTTGCGCGATCCGAAGGACAGGGCGTTACGGACGTTGCTGATCCAGCTCATGCGGCAACCTTTCGTGCGAGTTCAATCGCTTCGGCCAGGCTCTTGATATAGGATGTGACGGGTGTTGCGGCGGCGTCACCATGCTGCGCGACCAGATCGACGATCGCGGA
>JAPKCG010000075.1 GCA_028823055.1 Sphingomonas bacterium | reverse complement strand
GTGCCGAGCCGATCCGCGGTATCCTGCAGCGCCGAATCCATCGATGTGCCGATCTTCATCTTGTCGGTCACCGTCCGAAATTCCTCGCCGACCGGGCCTTCGACTTCCTGGCCGACAACCGAGATCGTTTCGGTAACCGGAAGCCCCGAACGAAGTCCGCGGACGAGCAGTTCGATGGCATCGGGAAATTTCGCGGTGAACTTCGCGATCCGCCTTTTGATGAGAAATCCGACAGCCTTGTGCGGAATGCCCGCGCCGACGACAAGCCCGATGAATATCGCGAGCAGCAGCGGCGCGCCCTTGAGCATCAAGAGGATCGAGATCACCGCGAACAGCCCCGCCGATGCCATGCCATATTGGCCGACGGTCCAGTCCTTGCCCGTCATCGCCAATCGTTTAGCAAGTTGTGCCGGATTGGGCAGCAGGCGTCCGAAGGCGGTTTCGGTCTTCGATGCGGTGCGGGCCGAACTGATACTGCGCATCTGCGCTTCGGCAACGGGCGCCTTGTGCCCGTGCCGGGCCTGAACCGCACCCAGCCGCCGCGCACGGGCGCGGTCGGGGGAGGGGCCGGCGAACGCGAAGACCACCATCGCCAACACGAAGAACGCCCCGGTCGCGATCAGGAGTAGCGGCATCAGGTTCATCGTGTCATCGGGTCCCTATATCCTGTCACGACATGGCCCGCGCGGGGCCATGCCAGATCATTTTGCGGCGCGTTTGGACAGCAGCGACGAAAAGCCGGCGAACAGCGATTTGCCCTTGCCACTCCCCTTGCCACCTTTTGCCTTGATCGGACCTTCGTCGAACCCCGCGTCGGACGATTGCGAACCGATTGCGTTGGCGACAGCCAGAAGCGGCGCGACCGTCTTCGAATTCTTGCCGACCTCCGCAATCGTCTTGCCCAGTTTGGCGGCCTGGCTCAGCAGCTTTTGATCGAATGGGACGACATGATCGATCTTGCGTTCGATCGACCCTTCGAAGTCCTTGCGCGAGATTTCGAGTTGGCTTGCCTGGTGAGTGCGATTGGCGACCACCGTTACCTGCGCGCCGGGCGCATTGGCTTTCAGCCACGACAGCAGGCGGATCGTGTCGCGTGCCGCCGCCAGCGTCAGTTCGGTGACGACGATCGCCGACTGCACCTCGTTCATCAGATGCGGATATTGCACCAGCATGCCGCGTGGCATGTCGACGATCGTACATTCGAACGCCGATCGCATTTCCTCCTGCAACTGGAAGAAAGCGGTGCCGTCGGTAATCAGTGGCGCGTTGATCGGCGCCTCCGCGCTCAATACCGCCAGCTTGTCGGTCGCGCGCACCATCGCGCGTTCGATGAACAGACCGTCGATGCGGCTGGGGTTTTCGATCGCGTCGGTCAGGCCGCGGCCCGGTTCGAGATCGAGCGCGAGCGCGCCGGTCCCGAAATGGATGTCGAGGTCGAGCAACGCGGTCGAGAGTTTTTCCTTCTCCGCGAGCAGCCAGGCGAGCGCCGCCGAGATCGTCGACGCGCCGACACCACCACGCGCGCCGATGATCGCGACCGAAGAATGCGGGCGATCGACAACGCTTTCCACCATCTTGGGCGCGTTGAGCATCGTCTGGGCATGGCCCAGCGCCTCACGCACCATATCGGGATGAAGCGGTTTGAGCAGATAGTCCTGAATGCCCGATGCGACGAGGTCGCGATATAGCCGGACATCGTTGACCTGCCCCGCCGCGATCACGACGGTGCCGGGCTCGCACACTTCGGCAAGCGCGTTGATATCGTTGAGGGGGTCGCCCGATTCGGCAAGGTCGACGAACAGGATTTGCGGGCTGGCGGAGACGGACAGCGACTGGATCGCGTTACGCAATCCGCCCTTGGCGACCTTGTCGACCGACCAGCCAAGATCGCCAACGATCGCGCGCATCGTTTCGACCGTCGTATCGTCGCAGACATAGGCGGCAAAGGGTTCGCGCGAACCGACGCCAGCGGGTTTCCAGGGTGCGTTCATATCAGTTGCCCTTCGCGCTTTCGGCTTTGACGGTGTTGCCGCCGCCGGTCGGGGCTGCCTTGCGATAGGCGTCGATCGCTTTGGTCGAGGTTTCCTGATCGAGTGTGCCCGATCCCGTTTGGCCACGGACCAGATCTTCGGGGCGCGCGATCATCGCAGCGAGGTTGCTGTTGGTCGCGCAGCCGTAATTGGACGATGCATTGCCGTCGAATTCGTTGCTCATGTCGCGGCTGTAATCGGGACATCCCGGCACGCGCGCGGTCATCCGGCTGACGACGACGCGGATCGTTCCCGGCGCGACGGGGGCGTTCGCCACTGCCGGCTGATCGGCGAGCAACAGGCCGTAACCTGCGACGATCGCGGCGACATCGTCGCGGGCGCCGGGTGCCTCATAGGCGGGATCGTCGATCGCGATCCGATCGCCGAACGACAGCTTCATCGCATTGAGCCACCCCGACAGGCGGCGGCTTTCCCCCGCCGCGAGCCGACCACCGCCAACGCCGAGGTCGATGCCGTAATCCGCGCGTGACACGATCGGTTGATGAACTGATTCAAGGCCCCGATTCTGCGTACCCATACACCCGCCCAGCAGCAGCGCGGGGGCAAGACCAGTGAGGAGAAGCTGCGTTGCGTTCTTCATGACGGGCATCCTCAATTCGAAAAGCCGGGGGCGGGCGCGGCACCCTTTTTAGGGTCGCTCGCCTTGTACTTGATGTCCGGGCGGGGCGGGGCGGGCTGGGGGGGCGGTGCTGTCGGAACGGTTGCCGCGGCGCCCAGTGTCGGCGATGCATCGGCGCCCGCCATCGTCGGGGTCGGACGTTGCCCCCCGCTTTTCCCGCTGCCGATCTGACCGAGAAAGACGCGACCCAGATCGGTCGGTGCCTGATACCCGTCGGTCGGCAGAACGATGTCGGCGGCATTGTTCACCGGCTTCACCAGATATGGCGTGATGACGATGACGAGTTCGGTCTCGTTCCGCTGCCACCCGTTCGACCGGAACAGCGCGCCGAGGATCGGAATATTGCCGAGGCCCGGCGCCTGGGTAACCGAATTTTGCGTACTGTTCTGCAGCAGGCCGCCGATCACCATGCTTTGCCCGGAGCCGAGTTCGAGCGTGGTTTCGGCGCGGCGCGTCGTCAGCGCGGGGATCGTCGTGTTGTTGAGCTGCACCGCGCCGGCCGAGCTTAGCTGCGACACTTCGGGCCGGACGCGCAGGCTGATGCGTCCATCCGACAGCACCGTCGGCGTGTAGGCGAGGCTGATGCCATATTGCTTATATTCGACCGATACCGCGCCCAGACCCTGACTGATCGGGATCGGGATTTCACCGCCTGCGAGGAACGAGGCGGTTTCGCCCGACAAGGCGGTGAGGTTGGGACTGGCGAGGGTGGAGACCTGACCCATCGTTTCGCCGAGATCGAGCGCACCGAGCAGATTGAGGCCGAACAGCCTGCCGAGGCCGCCGATCGTTGTGTTCTGCGAACCCTTCTGGATCGCGGTGCCCGGTGCTTGGACCAGCAGACCGGTAACGGGATCGACGGTGTAGCCGCTCACCGCCCCCGCACCGACGCTGAGCGGCAGATTGGGATCGGTCGTAAAGGTCGTGGCGGGCGCGCGACCGTTGGCGACGCCGAACTTGAAGCCGCCCGTTCCGTCGATCGTCGATAGATTGCTACCGATATTCTTGGCGAAGCTGCGGCTGACCTCGGCGATGCGCACCTGCAGGTTGACCTGCAGCGGCGTCGCGGTCTTGAGGCGTGAGAGCACCTTGGTCGCGTCGCCGACATAGGCCTGGACCAGCCGTTCGGCCTCTGCGGCGTCCTGTGGCTGCGCGACCGTGCCCGTGAGCAGTACAAGACCGTTCATCGGCGTCGCGGTGATCTGCGCGTCGGGCATGGCGAGGCCCAGCATCGATCCGATCGAGTCGTAATTGTTGCCGACCCGCACGGTCGACGAATAGACGACCTTGCCCGAGCGCGATGTCGCAGAAACCGTGGTCTCACCCGGCTTTTTGCCGAAGATATAGATTTGCGTCGGCGAGCGAACCTGCACGTCGGCGATGCCGTCATCGGCGACGAACACGTCGGACATCGGCGTCGTCAGCGTCACCAGCCGACCGCGGCCGGTATTGACCTCGACCATGCTGTTGGCGGTGCCGACGGATTGTGCGGCAAGCGGCGCGAACTGTGTCGGGGCCGAAGCCAGGACCAGCGCGAGCGGCAAGCCGATCTGCGTCTTGGAGATGCGCATGTTAATTCTTCCCCCCGACCGGAACGACGGTCACGTTGTTGCCGCGCGCGACGCGCACGACGGGTCCCATCGATAGGGCGGCGGCGGGTGCCGGACCGGACGTCGAAGGACTGGCGGTCATTCCCGTGGGCTGACCGGTAAAACCTTGTGGGCTCGCCTTGCCGGGCACCGTGCTGCGCTGGAAGCGCGAGACGTCGGCTCCCGTGGCAAAGGTAGTGTTGCCGGTCTGCGGCTGGCTGGCGAGGCGGATCAGCATGGCTTTTTCCGCTTTCGGGTCGCCATCGGGCATCGTGACCGCACCCGATGCGATGGCCTGCTCCAGCTCCGCCGAATTGTCGGCAAGACTGCGCAGCGACAGCGACAGCGATCCCAGCGTCTGTGCGACTGCAATCCCTTCAGCGATCTTGGGCGTCGCTTCGACCGTCACGGTCGAAAAGGTGCGAACCTGTGTCTTGCCGTCTTCCCCGACCTGATTGTCCGTCCGCTGATCGGTGGCGAGGACGCGCAGGTTGCGCATGATCGTTTCCGATACCTTGAGCGGCTGGCCATCGCCGCCGCCCGTTACCGTCTGAGTCAGGACAAGGTCGATCCGGTCGCCCGGAAACACGAAGCCCGCAACGGCGGCTTGCGCCGACACGGGCACGGTAACGGCGCGCATGCCTGGTCCGAGCGCCGCGGCGAGGAAGCCACGATCGCCCGGTTTGACGAGCGCGCCCTGCGTCACCGGCTGGCCCGCGGTGATCGCGTTGCGCACAACCGTGCCCTGCAGCGATTGCAGGTTGGTCTGATCCTTTAGGAAATAGGCACCGTCGACCAGTTCTTTCGGCCAGGGCTGAAATTTCAGTGCGCCGGCATCAAGGATCGTGCCGATCGGCAGCGCGCGCGTGGCGACCAGCACCTCGGGTCCATCGATCGGCGCGACGGGTTGCCCCATCGCGGCGGCCTGTGGCGTGGCACTGCCCGCGATCAGCGACCGGGCGAAAAACGCCGTCATCGCCGCAACGACCAGTGCACCTGCCAACAAAGCGATCTTTCGACTATCCATGTGTCATCGAACCTTTCGGGGTGCGGACGAGTGCACCGGCGTTAATCATCTACGAAAACTGGTTAAAAAGTGGTTCGCGCATCACGAGCAATGCCGCGATGGCGATCGCGACCCCGTATGGAACCTCGATCGCGGCGGTGTTTTTGCGGGTGCGGTGCTCGATCATCATCACCAGCGTCACCACGCCGCCGACGATCGACATCACCATGATCATGTCGAGGAAGCGCGCGGCGGGAAACCATAGCGCAAGCGCGGCGATCAGCTTGACGTCGCCGCCGCCCATCCAGCCGAGCGCGAACACACCGCACAGCAGCGCGAACACGCCGAGGGCATAGCCCGACTGGATCGCCATGTCGGGCCAGACCGTCAGACCGTTTGACCACCACCACAGCGGCGCGGCCAGCGCGATCGCGGCATTCTTCCAATTCGCGATCTCGCGAATCCGGGCATCCTCGATCCCCGCAGAAACCAATGTCAGCCCCAGCGCGACGACGAGCGCCACTGAAAGAAGATTTTCCCACCCCATCGGGAAACTAGGTAGACGCGAGGGCTTGCGAAAAAGTAACTATGGCGGAAATGGCAAGCAGTCCTGCGGATTTCCGCCGATCCTATCCCGACGATGCCCGATGTTCGGACTGGTTCGCGCCAGACGGCTGGCGTCATCGCCGATTCGATTGGCCTGCCGATCATCCGCGAGCGGGACTGCGCGGGCGCATCCTGGTGCAGGGCGGGCGGGCCGATATCGTCGAGAAATATCTCGAAACGATGGCGCATTTCCACGCGCAAGGCTGGTCGGTGACAAGCTTCGACTGGCGGGGGCAGGGTGGATCGGGTCGGCTGTCGCCTGACCGTCATGTCGGTCACGCCGACGATTTCGGCATCTTCATCGACGATTTGGCCGCGTTCTGGCGCGACTGGCGTGAGGAGGGAAAGGGGCCGGCGGTGATTCTCGGCCATTCGATGGGTGGCCACCTCGTCCTGCGATCGTTGATCGAACGGACGATCGATCCCGATGTGGCGATTCTCGTTGCGCCGATGATCGGCATCGCCTCGCCCGTCGGTGCGACGTGGGCAAAGCGTCTGGCGCGGCTGATGACCATGATCGGCGACCCGATGCGAGCGGCGTGGAAAGCACGCCCCGATCGCAAATCGGCGGGGCACCGGCAGAAATTGCTGACGCACGACGTCGACCGGTTCGAGGATGAAGCCTTTTGGTATGCGCGGCAGCCCGATCTGTTGCTTGGGCCGCCAAGCTGGGCGTGGATTTTGGAAGCGATCCGGTCGGGGCAGCGGATCGAATCAGCGGATTCGGCGCTTCGTGCGATCGGGATTCCCTTGTTGATGCTGGTGGCCGACGCCGATGGTCTCGTCGATCCGCGTGCGGCGGTTCGGGTCGCGGCAAAACTGCCGCATGTGAAGCTCGTCCGCTTCGGCGACGAGGCGGCGCATGAATTGCTGCGGGAGGCGGATGCAGTGCGGTCGCGTGTTTATGCCACGATCGACGATTTTCTGGACGAGGTTGCGTGACGGTCGACATCGCGGTGATCGGTGGGGGCATCGCGGGCGCCAGCCTAGCCGCCGAACTGGCGCCGCACGCTCGCGTCGTCCTGCTCGAAGCGGAGAAGACGCCCGGTTACCATTCGACAGGGCGTTCGTCGGCCTTCTGGTCCGAAACCTATGGCGGGCCTGGTATCCAGCCATTGACGACCGCCTCTGGGCCAGCGTTGCGCGACGGCGGGTTTCTCGAACCGCTGGGCTCGCTGCATATCGGCCGTATCGAGGATAGCACGAAGATCGATGCGTTTCTCGCCGAGTTCGCGGGCACGTCGGTCGCCCTCGACCGGGTCGATCCCGCGACCCTCGTCCCCGGCCTGCGCCCCGAATGGGCGCTCGGTGTGATCGAACCCAGCTGCGCCTATATCGATGTCGCCGCGCTCCACGCCGATTGCCTGTCGCGCGCGCGCCGGGCCGGGGGGCGGATCGTCACCGACGCCGCGCTCGAATCGGCCGAGCGTCATGACGGTCGCTGGCGGATCACGACCCGCGCGGGGCAATTTCCGGCCGACATTCTGGTCGATGCGGCGGGGGCATGGGCCGACGCCGTCGCTCTGCGATGCGGCGTCGCGCCGCTCGACATCCGTCCCTATCGCCGCACCGTCGTCCAGCTGCGCACCGATCCGGCCCCGGCGGCCAGCGTCCCCCATGTCGCGGACATTTCAGGGGCCTTTTATTTCAAACCCGAAGCGGGCGGGCGGCTGTGGCTCAGCCCGCATGACGAAACGCCGACCGACCCGTGCGATGCCGCGCCCGAAGAGATCGATGTCGCGATCGCGATCGACCGGTTCGAACACGCCGTCGACTGGCGGGTCGCGGCAGTCGAACGTCGCTGGGCGGGGCTACGCAGTTTCGCGCCCGATCGTCATCCCGTCTACGGCTTCGATACGGCAATCCCCGGATTTTTCTGGTTCGCGGGGCAGGGCGGCTTCGGCATCCAGACCGCCTCCGCCGCCGCCGCTCTCGCCGCGGGGTTGATTCTCGACCGTGTGGTTCCCGCTGGTCTCGATCCTGATTGCTATTCGCCCGCGCGTTTCAACCGGCGCTGACCACGATCATCCCGCTGCAGCGGCGACCGCGGCATCGCTCGCCAATTTGTCGGCGCGTTCATTGTCGGGGTGCCCGGCATGGCCCTTGACCCACACCCACTCGATTTCATGCCGGTCGGCGGCGGCGATCAACGCATGCCATAGCTCGGCATTCTTGACGGGCTTGCGGCTCGCGGTCATCCAGCCATTACGTTTCCAGCCGTGAATCCATTTGGTCAGGCCATCCATCACATATTTGCTGTCGGTCGACAGCTTGACCTTGCACGGACGGGTCAGCGCATTGAGCGCCTCGATCGCTGCGGTCAGCTCCATGCGGTTGTTGGTGGTATCGGCCTCGCCGCCCGATAGTTCCTTTTCGGAATCGCCGACGCGCAGGAGTGCGCCCCAGCCCCCCGGACCCGGATTGCCCTTGCACGCACCATCGGTGGCGATTTCGACCATCGTCATGCGAACAGGTTCCTTTCTTCATAGGTATCGAGCCGGTGCCGATAGGCGAGCGGGTCCTTGCGCGTCACCAGCGCATCGGCGGGCGTATTGATCCAGTCATAAGCGCGCGTCAGCAGAAACCGCAGGCAAGCGCCCCGCGCCAAAACGGGCAAGGCCGCGCGCTCCGCCGCTGACAACGCGCCACGGCTGCGATAGCCATCGATCGCCGCATCGCCGACCGCTGCGTCATAGTGCGCGCCCGTCGCATCGAACGCCCAGCTGCTGTGCATGATGGCGAGGTCGTAGGCGCGGATATCGGTGCAGGCGAAATAGAAATCGATCAACCCCGTTACCTTGTCTTCGAGCATCAGGACATTGTCGGGGAACAGGTCGGCATGAATGATCGTGCGCGGCAGGTCGCGCGGCCATCGCTGGACGACGTCGTCGAGCGAGGCGGCGACCCTTGCGCGCAACCCCGGCTCGATCTCGTCGAGCTGATCCGCGCATGCCGCAAACAGCGCCTGCCAGTCTTCAGGCCCGAGCGTATTGCGCCGATCGAGCGGCGCGCCCGCCACCGCAGCGTGCATATCCGCCATCGCCGCGCCGACGGCATGCGCCTGCATCGCGGTCGGATGGCTCGGCGAGACGCCGGTGAGAAATTCGATCAAACAGGCGGGGCGATGCGCCAGCGTCTGGATCGTCACACCCTGTCGATCGGGCAACATGCGCGGCACGCGGCAGCCGCCCGAGGCAAGCCGATCGAGCAGCGCCTTGAAAAAGGGCAGATCGCCGCTGTCGACACGCTTTTCGTACAGTGTCAGAAAATAGCGACCGCGCGTCGTATCGACCATGTAATTCGAATTTTCGACGCCCTCGGCGATCCCCTTTATCGAAACGAGATCACCGACGTCGTAGCGCGTCAGAAACGCCGACAGCGCCTCGGCGGAGACATGCGTGTAGACCGCCACTATTCGGTCAGGCCGCCGCTTCCAGGCCGCGCGGCAATTTGAACGCGATCGTCTCGCGCTTGGTTTCGACTTCGCGCTCGACTACCTCGAAGCGGACAGTAAGGTGATCGACGAGTTCGCGGACGAGCAGTTCGGGTGCCGAGGCGCCCGCGGTGATGCCCAGCGTGCCGACACCATCGAGGAACGACCAGTCAAGATCGGATGCGCGTGCGATGAGTCGCGCGGGCACGCCCTCACGTTCCGCGACCTCGACGAGGCGAACCGAGTTCGATGAATTGTGCGCGCCGATGACGATCACCGCGTCGCATGATGCCGCGATCGCCTTGACCGCTTCCTGACGGTTAGAGGTTGCGTAGCAAATATCCTCGCCGCGTGGTGCCTGCATCGCGGGGAAGCGCTGCTGAAGAACGCGCACCACCTCCGCCGTGTCGTCGACGGACAAGGTTGTCTGCGTCAGAAAAGCCAGGTTTTCGGGGTCGGCGGGGGTCAGTGCTTCGGCATTGGCGACCGTCTCGACCAGCGTCATCGAGCCTTCCGGCACCTGACCGAATGTCCCGATGACTTCCGGGTGACCGGCATGGCCGATGAAGATGATGTGCCGACCCTGCGCGACGAGGCGTTCGGCCTGCCGATGAACCTTGCTGACGAGGGGGCAGGTCGCGTCGAGATAATCGAGCCCGCGATCCTCAGCGACAGCCGGGACGGATTTGGGCACGCCATGCGCCGAAAATACGACGGGCGCGCCATTGGGCACCTGATCCAGCTCCTCGACGAACACCGCGCCCTTGTCGCGCAAGCTGTCGACGACGAATTTATTATGGACGATTTCATGCCGGACATAGACGGGCGCGCCGTGTTTTTCGATCGCGAGTTCGACGATGCGGATCGCGCGATCGACACCGGCGCAAAAGCCGCGTGGTGCCGCGATGAGAAGTTCGAGGACGGGTTTGTCGTGCGCTGCCATGATGATCCTGCCCTACGCGATTGCTTGCGCGGGTGAAAGCCGGTTCCTATGGTGCCGCCCGATCCGCGGGGCCGACGATGTGCGGCCCTTCCCCGTTCGAAAAAGGTATGCGTCGCCGTGAAGAAACCCCTTGTTGCCGTGTCGGCCCTAACTTTGGCGCTCGGCGGCTGTGCCACGCGCGGCGAGATCGACCAGACGGGGGGAATCACCGCAGTCCGCTCGGCGTGTCCCACCGTCGCGATCCCGGCCGGAACGGGCGACGTCACGATGTTCGATGCCGGAACAAGTCAGGCTGAATCCGCGCTCGACGTGATCGCGACGATCACCGACCTGCGATCGACCTGCGGCGATGCGGGCGATCAGGTGAATACGCAGGTGACGTTCAACATCATCGCGCGCCGTACCCGCTATGACGCCGCGCGCGATGTCGTCTTCCCCTATTTCATCACCGTCGTGCGCGGCGGCACCGCGGTCGTCGCGAAGCGGGTCGGCAACGTCACCGTCCATTTCGACGCGGGCCAGAATCGCGCACAGGCCGCCGCAACGGGCAGTTCGCAGATCGCCCGCGCCGCCGCGACGCTGCCCGAAGACGTCCGCAAGGAACTGACGCGCCGTCGCAAGGCGGGCGATCAGGACGCGGCGGTCGATCCGCTGAGCCGCCCCGAAGTGCGTCAGGCGGTGCTGAACGCGACGTTCGAAACGCTTGTCGGCTTTCAGCTGACCGACGATCAGTTGAAATATAACGCGCAGCGGTGACGCCGACCGATTGACTCGCCCCCGGCGCGTCGTCACAGCTGTTGATGTCGATTCCGGGCAATCGGGATGGCAACGCGCGGGAGAGAGCGCCTCTTCAAGGGGTGCCGCCGAAGGAGCAACCACCCCGGAATCTCTCAGGCAAACGGGACCGCGCGATGCTGACGACACTCTGGAAAGCGCCCCTGTTTCCGAAACCTGTGGTTTCGGGTCTGGAGCCACCGAAGGGGTAAGCCGACGCCGATACGTGCGCGGTCAAAGCTCTCAGGTTCCGTGACAGAGGG
>JAPKCG010000507.1 GCA_028823055.1 Sphingomonas bacterium | reverse complement strand
GTTCGGGAATGCCGCTGACGATCCATTCGGGATTGGGCTTGCGCCAGATCGCCTGCCGCAAGGCGAGCGCCGTGTTGAGGGCACTGGGGGCATCGAGGCTGAGGAAGTAACCGGCGATGGCTCGGCTGTGATCGTCAACGATGACGGTCAGCCAAGGACGCACCGGGGTTCCGGCATCATCGAGCACGAGAATGTCGAGAACGGTATGATCGGCCTGCCACATCTCGTTCGAGGTCGCGGCTTCGCGCCGATGCACTAGCTCGTGCTGGTCGCGGTAGACGGCCGGATCGGAGGCTGCGGCGATCTGGCTTGCCGGTATCGCCCTGACGACACGCGCGACGGCCGCATAGCTGGGGGTTCGGTGTCCATGCGCGATGGCGAGTTCCTGCACCTTTCGGTGAATGGCGGCGACCGGGGGTCGCGGGCGCTTGGTGGCGAGAGTGCGGGTCAGTTCGACCAGATGTTCCGGCAGGTGCAGCCTGCCCCGATCGTTGCGCGGCAGACGCGCGAGACCGGCAAGTCCTTCGGCACGGTAGCGCCCGAGCCAGCGCTGCAACGTCCGCTCGCTCAGCGTGCCGGTGCGGGCGAGGTCCGCGAGCGGGATGCCATCGGCGAGGTGCGGTTCAAGGACGCGGTAGCGCTCGATCGCCAGCGGCGGGACAAGCGCCGGATGCGTCACCGCCGACGGTCCGTGTCGCAGGTAAGGAAAACGGAGATTTGCCTGCCCATCGCCATGCGAGTCCGCTCGCGTTGCCAAACCGGCCTGTTCGACGTAAATCTACCCGGTAAAGAAAACTAGGGCAACATAGACCTGCCGATGACGACTTTCTTCCCAAACCGCGCCCGATCGGGGCGCCACCGGCCCTACGCATGAAAATCGGTTACGCCCGCGTATCGACCGCCGAGCAGAACCTGGACCTCCAGCGTGATGCGCTGAAGGCTGCCGGCTGCGAGAAGGTCATCACCGACAAGGCCTCCGGGGCGACTGCCGCTCGCCCTGGATTGGAAAAGGTGAAGGAGCTGCTTCGCGCCGGCGACACACTGGTGGTCTGGCGCCTCGACAGGCTCGGCCGCTCGCTCCGTGATCTGATCGGATGGATGACCTACCTCGACGAGGAAAAGGTCGGGCTGCTGAGCCTGCACGAGGCGATCGACACGACCACCACGTCGGGCAAGCTTACCTTCCACCTGTTCGGGGCATTGGCGGAGTTCGAGCGCAACCTGATCCGCGAGCGGACCCAGGCCGGTCTCACCGCAGCCCGCGCTCGCGGCAAGAAGGGTGGCCGGCCGGCCGCACTCGGCAAGGACAAGCGCGACCTGGCCGTCAGGCTCTACCACGAGAACACGATGCCGATCGCCAAGATTTGCTCGATGCTCGGCATCTCCAAGCCAACACTCTACGCCTATGTGCGATCGGCCGAGACCAAGCCGGTAGCCGCGTAGCGACGCTCGCCGACAAATAGCGCGATCAGAATGCCGCCACTTAGCGCGAGCGTTTACACACGAGGGCGGACGCTGTCGCAAATGTCTGTTGCTAATCAGCCGTGTTCCAATGCACATCTGCGACATGCTCCTCGGCTATGCGCGCGTATCTACCGACGATCAGGATCTCACGCTTCAAAAGACGGCACTGAAGGCGGCCGGATGCCGGCGGACATTCGAGGAGAAGGTGTCCGGCGCCAAGCGCGCCCGACCGGAACTCGACCGGATGCTGGAGCAGCTGCGCGACGACGACGTGGTTGTGGTCACCCGGCTCGATCGCCTAGCGCGTTCGACGCGCGACCTGCTCGACATCGCCGAGAAGCTGAACGAGGCGGGAGCGGGGCTGCGCTCGCTCGCCGAGCCCTGGGCCGACACGACCACGCCTGCGGGACGCATGGTGCTCACCGTGTTCGCCGGCATCGCGGAGTTCGAGCGCGAGCTGATCCACCAGCGTACCAGTTCCGGCCGCGCGGCAGCCATGGCGCGCGGCGTGAAGTTCGGGCGTAAGCCCAAGCTCACTCCGGACCAGATCGCGCTCGGACAGCGTCTCGTCGGCGAAGGCACATCGGTGCGCGAAGCGGCGAAGCTGCTGAAGTGTCATCATGCCACGCTCTATCGGGCGCTCAACCATCCGGCGCAGATGCCCGTACATCGCTCGACACGTTGATTGAGGAGTAGGATTTCGCCATGATCTTCGCGCTTCTACTAGCGGCAAGTTCGCCGAATTCCGCGCTGGAGGCGGAGCGGGCCTACTCGGAAGCTGTACTTGCCAGTGGCCGTCAGGCAGCGGCACGCAGTTTCGGTGTCAATCGGCGTCCAAAAAGGACCCCCTATCGGCGTGCAAAAGGGACCCCCTTC